>CAMAUG010000172.1 GCA_945861255.1 Candidatus Sulfopaludibacter sp. SbA3 | reverse complement strand
CCGCCGCCGACACCAGGTCCGCCACCGACACCAGGTCCGCCACCGACACCAGGTCCGCCACCGACACCAGGTCCGCCGCCGACACCAGGTCCGCCGCCGACACCAGGTCCGCCGCCGACACCAGGTCCGCCACCGACACCAGGTCCGCCGCCGACACCAGGTCCCCCACCGACACCAGGTCCGCCGCCGGCACCAGGTCCCCCACCGACACCAGGTCCGCCGCCGACACCAGGCCCTTGTTGTTGGGTACTGTTGGCCCTATTGACGAGGATGGAACCGGGCTGAGCCGGCCTGAACACTACCGCAAAGGCTCCCGCCAGCGCGAGCCACACGATTGCGCGCGACACCGCAACCCTGTGAGGTAGCCGAGGTAGCCAAGGGCGGCGGTCAGGCGGCAGTTTGAACAGCAGGTCTATACGGCTCATGGATCCGCTCAGGACGTGCCGGCTGTCGAGCTTTTTTGTTTCTCTTTGTCATCCAACGTCAGCGTTCCGGTAACCTCCACCGGTTTATCTTTCACTTCTACCCCAACCGACTTCAAAAACCCTCTGAAGCCGTCCGCTCCGCCCACTAACACCATGACCGTGAACAGCCCATCGAACCATGAAGGACGCACCGAAAAGCCCAGCGACGTCAGCACTCGCAGGTCTTTTACAATAATCACTACGATTGTGGCCAACACCCCAGCGAGTCCGTAATGGATCAGTCTCTCAATACGCTCGGCGTGAGCATCGGCACGAGGCGGCCAGAAGAATGGAAGCAGGAACATGAGAATATTCACGATCCGGTCGATCGTGAATGCATAAATCATGATAAAAGCGATCGAGTGGATAGCAGGGTTGTTCATACACAAATCCTCGCGACTCCCGCTCGTTTGATGTCAGGAGCAAAACCGTCTGATCGTAATTTCATGGATTCACCTGCGAGGGTCAAATTGTAGCATTTTTGAAACACAGAGAACGGCATAGGACCCGGCACACAGGACCCGGCGAAAAACCTTGCCGCATTTTGGAACTCTCCAAGATTCGTAAGCGCTCTGAAAGACCGGCTCCCCGTGGTGGCCAGAAGAGCTTGCCGCTTCCGGTCCACATCACTCATTCGTTCGCGTTCAGGTTATCGTTGGATAGTTAGAAGGTGAAGTTCAACTTTTCGATCACGGTTTTAAGGTTCCATTGTGGAACCATATCACAGAAAAACGCGGGAGGAAGAGCATGGTTCAAGATCTAAGGCGCTCATTTTTTGCGCTGCTGACAGGGTTGCTTCTGTGGAGCGGCTGCGCGTTCGCGCAGAACAATGCTGACGTATCGGTTAATGTGAACATTTCCGCGGAAGAGATTGCGAATCGAGTGATAAACAGGTTGGACCAGCACCTCAACGACTCGATTGATCCCAAGATCAAAGTATTGGCCGATCAAAACGAGAAGCTGATTAAAGAGATTACCGAACTCAAACAGATTCTAAAAAACAATGCCGACTCTGTGTCAGTCGTCGAGCGCATGTACAGTGCGCTGGTCGAGCAGATCTCAGGGTTGCGGAATGAACTGACGGAGAGCACCGCGCGCGCCGACGCCCGTCGCGCGGCTGATCGCCTGGCCGAAGCCCAACGTATGTTGAACGGGTTACGCCAGCAATCTTCCGTCTCGCAGTTGGATGCGCTCTCCCAACGTGTGGATCAGCTCGTGGAGCAGCAACGGCAATTCGAGAGCCGCCTGAGCCAGGCTTTCGGTGGCGATCAGGCAGTCCGCAACGGCCAGCCTTCGGGTAACCCGCAAGTCGGCAATCAGCCGGGCAACCAGCAGCGTCCCGGCATCGCGCAGCAGCGTGCTCTCGCAGAGGAGAAGGACAAGATGGCGAACGAGCTCGATAAACTCGAGCGTGACATGCAGAACGCCGCTCGCCAGCAGCAGAACGAAACCAGGATCGACTCCCAAAAAGACAAACGATTCCAGTTGCTGGGCGTGAATGCGGGATCGAACGCCCGGGGCGACTTCACGTTTACCGGCAAAGGCCGGTACTTCGCGCCGTTCGGCGGCCGGTTCGCGCTGCAATCGGAAGCAGAGTATTTCTATAACCGCGATTACGCGAACATCGCGAGGCGGGAGGGGCAGTTCGACATCGGACTGGTGGACCGGCTGGGACGGCGCGTGCAGGCCGGGTTATTCAGCAGCTTCAAGTACGTCAGCTTACCGGAGCAGCAGAGCGGAGCGGGCTTGGCACAGGGCGCCTTCACCCTGGACTATCTGTTTTCGCGGGGCCGCGTGGGCGCGTTCGGAACCAAGGCGTTCATCAACGAAGCAATCGTGAACCGCATGGCCGGGCCCGTCAACTTCACCATGGAAACATATTTGCGCGCCGTGGACCAGGCCGGAGCCAGCGCGACGATCGGCCTGTGGGGCGACAACTACATCGAAGGCAACGCGGGTTACCTGCGGAGCGCTTTGTATGGCGACCGGTTCGGCGGAACGGCACGGCTGATTTTTCCGCTGAACGACAAGATCGCGGTGACGGCCGAGGGCGGCGTGAACGAGACCTTCCTGGGAAGAGGAAACAACGGGCGGGCGGTGTTCGGCATTCAGTTCGGCAACTTCATGCGGCCGAAGCAGTATCTGGAAGCCTCCCACGCGGTTCCCGCGCAGATCCCACGGGTACGCTATGAAATACTGACGCGCGTGGTACGGACGGGCAACGGAGCCCCGGTGGCGGACGCAGGCGCGAGCCAGACGCTGGCGAACGCACAGACGGTGACGCTGAACGGATCGGCGTCGGTGGATCCGGACGGCGACCCGCTGACCTATCAGTGGACGCAGGATTCCGGGCCGAGTGTTACGATTGCGAGCGCGACCAGCGCCATCGCGACGTTCTCCGCCGCGGCGGGACAGACGTACGGGTTCCGGCTGACGGTGCGCGATTCGCTCGGATTGCAGGGCATCGCGCGTACGACCGTGACGGTAGGTTCGGGCGGACCGGTGATCACTTCGTTCACGGCGAGTCCGAATGCAATCGATCCGGGACAGGCTTCGACACTCTCCTGGCAGGTGACCAACGCGGATGAGGTGACGGTGACCTCGATCGGCACGGTTCCGGCATCGGGATCGGCGCAGGTGACGCCGACGGTGACGACTACCTATCAGTTGACGGCGAAGAAGGGCGGGCAGGTTGCGAACGCGTCGGTGACGGTGACGGTGGGCGGATCGCCCACGCCCGTGATCGTATCGTTCACGGCGAGTCCGGCTTCGATCAATGCCGGCCAGAGCTCAACGCTATCCTGGCAGGTGACCAACGCGGACGAGGTGACGGTGACTTCCCTCGGTAACGTAGCGGCGGCGGGTTCTTCGCAAGTGACGCCGGCCGTGACGACGACGTACCAATTGACGGCCAGGCGAGGTGCACAGGTGGTGAGTAGGTCCGTGACGGTGACCGTGACGGGAGGAACCGCGCCGGTCATCGTATCGTTCACGGCAAGCCCCATGTCGATCAATCCCGGCGGCGTGACGACGCTATCGTGGCAAGTGCGGGACGCCGAGATCGTGTTCATCCGGGAGATCGGCAACGTGCCGCTGGTGGCCTCCGGACGGGTCTCGCCCGCGGTGACCACCACCTATCAATTGACCGCGACGCGGGGCGGGCAGGTGGTGAGCGCGGCGGTGACGGTGACGGTGATTCCAAGGCCGCAGATCACGACGTTTGTTTCCCAGGCGAATTACCCGCGCACGGGCAACGAGACGACGGTGACGTGCTCTGCCGCGAATGCCGTACAGATCGCGATTGGAAGTGCGGTGTTCCAGGGCAGCACCGGGAGCATCGTGGTGAATCCTACGGTTAACACCTTCTACACGTGCACGGCGACGGGCGTGGATGGGGCCACCGACCGGAGGGATCTGGCGGTGTTGATCAACCTGGATAACTCCCCCAATTGAAGATGAAGACGCGGGAGCCCGAGTGGGCTCCCGCAAACAACAAGGGCAGGCGGGAGAGATTCCCTGGCCTGCCCTATTGCTTTCGTGCATGGAGCATGGCTAGGCGCGCGCGGGCCGGGCACCGTTGGTTGGGCGGGCGGTCAAGCGCTTTCCCGGCCCTCACACGCGGGGGACTTGACGCTGGAACCATGGCCTCTACCGTTTGGTGGGCAATGAAGCGCTCGCATGCGGCCGCCCGCACCGCGCTGTAAGCGTAGGGCACGCCGGTGGCGTGCGCCGCAGTGCGGAGCAAGCCGTCGCCTGTTTGGTTAGCGCCCCTTGCTGATCTTGCGCCAGTATTCGGCCACGGCGTCGGTAAAGCCGGGGGCCACGCGGTCGGCGGAGCCGCTGCGGACTTGGCCGGTTTCGCTTTCCGCGGCCTGGCGCCGCAGAAGGACTTCCAGGGTCTCCAGCTTGGGCAGGATCTGGCGGCTGATGCGCGCGTCCAATTCGGACGAAGCGGTCTGGCCGACGTTGAGGCGCGTAAGGTCCCGGCTGATGTCGTTAATTTCACCGGTCAGGTCGGGGTTGTCGCGGAATTGCTCGCGCAGCTCGTTCAACTGTATTTGCGCGTCGCGCGCGATGGTTCCGGGAGGGGCGAACTGGATATTGCCGGTGTCGAAAACGCCTTCCGGCTGATAGCGGCCGTAGGTTCCAAAGTTGCCACCGACACGGTTGGCTCCACCCGCGAATGCGCCACCTCCGCCAGCGGTGCTGCTGTTCTGGCCGCCTTGCTGGCTGCCTGCCTGTTGGCCACCCTGACCCTGTTGGCCTTGCTGGCCCTGTTGGCCTTGTTGGCCCTGTTGGCCCTGCTGGCCTTGCTGACCCTGCTGACCCTGCTGACCCTGTTGGCCTTGCTGGCCTTGCTGGTTACCCTGTTGGTTGCCTTGTTGCTGGCCACCTTGCTGATTGCCCTGTTTACCGTTCTGCTGGCCGCGCTGGGCCATTTGCTGCATCTGCTCGCGCAGCCGTTCCAGGCGTGCGATGGAGCCTTCCAGGCCTTGCTGATTGGCCTGCTGGGCGTTCGGGTTGAGGGCAGACCGGGCCGCCTGCAGGTCCTTCGAGAGTTCGTCGAGAGCCTGCGTGATGGGGGCCTCGCGCGGAATCATAAGCTGGCCTTGCCCCTCACGAAGATAGCGCGCGGAATACTGCATGCGCATCTTGGTTTCGTTCTGCTGAATATCGGACAGGCCGTCGCGAACACGCGCGGCGGAACCGGGCTGCGATCCGGCCAATTCTCGGGCGGCGCGCTGCATGTCGCGCTCGAGTTTATCGAGTTCCTGCGCCATCTTGTCCTTCTCTTCGGCGAGGGCACGCTGTTGCGCGATGCCGGGGCGCTGTTGGCCGCCCGGTTGATTACCGCCTTGCTGGCCACCCGGGGGCTGGCCGTTGCGGCCGGTTTGATCGCCGCCGAAAGACTGGCGGAGGCGGCTTTCGAACTGGTGCTGCTGCTCGGCAAGCTGATCGGCGCGTTGGGAGAGATCGTCCAACTGCGAACCGGACTGCTGCTGGCGTAACCCATTCAACATGCGCTGGGCCTCGGCCAGGCGCTCAGCCGCGCGACGGGCGTCGGCTTGCGCGGCGCTTTGATCCCCGCTCTGCGCACCCTGCTGGGCGCGGTCCTGCGCGGAGCGCATGTCATTCAAGGCCTGATTCAGCCGCTCGAGCGTCTGCTGCAGCTGCTGTTGGTTGGCGGCTCCTGGTTGCTGTTGTTGCTGGCGGCCGTTCTGTTGCTGCTGTTGCTGCTGACCGCTGCGGGAAAGCTGCTGGGACGATTGTTGGCCAGACTGCCCTTGCTGGCCCTGTTGGCCAGACTGGCCCTGTTGCCCTTGCTGCCCTTGCTGGCCCTGTTGACCTTGCTGGCCTTGTTGACCTTGCTGACCCTGTTGACCTTGTTGCCCCTGCTGGTTGCGCGAAAGCTGCTCCATTTGCTTACGGAGCTCTTCGGCTTCGCGGCGCAGCATTTCCTGTTGCCAGCGCTGCTCGAAGGTCTGCTGTTTACTCTGGTTCTGATTGCGGGCCAATTCCTGTTGGCGGCGCGCGAGTTCGGACAGCTTCTGCAGTGCCTCGTCGATCTCCTTCTGGCGCTGCTCGGCTCCACCGCCACCACCGCCTCGCTGGCCGGTTTCATACTGGTTCTTTTCGGTGTCGAGTTCAAGATCGAACATGCTGGCCAGGTCACGGCCGGCTCCACCGCCGCCGCCACCACCGCCACCCTGCGCTCCAAAGGCAACCTGGATGTCGCGGAACGTGGCTTCGGCGCGCAGCAGGTGTTGCAAGGCGCGCTGCTCCGGTCCGAGGGCGTCTTTCCAGCTTTGTGCGGAGAGTTTTTCGGAGGCCGGGCCCATTTCGGCCACGGCGGCTTCCAGACTCTTCACGAAGTTCTGAAATTCCTGATTGGCGCCGGCCAACTGGCGGCTGCGCGAGCGTTGGGCTAGGGACTGGGCCTGCTCCTTCAATTTGGACTGGACTTCCGCGAGGAAGCGCGCGTTTTCGGCGGCCTTCTGCTTGCTGTTGCCGCGGATTTCATTCCACGTCGCCGCGATGATTTCCTTCTGGCGCTGGGAGATTTCGCTCTGATCCTGGTCTCCGCCTCCACCGCCGCCTCCGCCGCCGCCCTGCTGAGACTGCGAGAAATTGCGTTCAAAGGGCTGCGCTTCAATGAACATCATGTCCGTGCGGGAGGTGGCGCGGGCATCTTTCGCCATGGCGTAAAGAGAAATCACGTCGCCGGGGATCATCTTGTAATCTTCGAGCGCGATCATGGTGCGGCCGTTGGCGTTTTGGACGCCGCGCGAGTTGGGGATGGGGATCACCTTCTCCTCGCCGCCGTTGACGGAGTAATGCAACTCGACGCCGCTCAATTTGTAGTCGTCGGACGCGTCGATGGCCACGACCACTTCCTGAATCGGACTTACCTTGGCGTCGGAACGCGGCGTAGTAATCTTCACCACGGGAGCGTCGTCCTGGCGCGCTTCGATGAAGTAATCCTCACTGAGGCGGACGCTTTCGCCCTGCTCGACGGCGGCGAAGTGGTAGACGCCGTCCTTTTGAATCGTAATCTTGGCGGTCAGCTTGCCGCCGGCCGATTGGGTGAGCTGGATCTTGGAGCCGTCGTCCACTTCGATGACGCCGTTGGTCAGGGGCCGGTCGGTTTCCACGGTGAGTTCGGCGGTCGTCCCCTGCACGGCGCGCAGATCGCCGCCGGGATCTTCGACCGAGTCCGTGCGGCCTAACCACGCGGGATAGTGGTAGGTGACCTTCAGATGCTTGATGCCGGGGAGGTCGACGACATCGAGCTTGAACGTTTTCGAGCGCACGCCGGACGCCTCGACGTAATATTCGACGGGCTCCGGCAATCCGGTAAATAGGAATTCGAATTGCGAGCCGCTGCGGGGGATCATGACGGCTTCTTCCCATTTGGTGGCGCTTTTGTACTTGGCCATCAGGCGGACACGGCCGGATTCGAACCCTGTAAGCTGCGCGGTCACCACTTGATCGGCACGGCGCCGGACCAGCTTATCGCCGGGCTGGACGGTGATGTCGTAATACTTAGCGACACCCGCCTTGGGAGCACCGGCCCACAGCAGATTCGCGCCGTAGCCGAGGAAGCCCGGACCGGCGGCGATTAACCAGATGAGAATGGCGCCGGCCGCGCCCGCGCCGGTAGCCATGGCCCAGATGGATTTGGGAGGAGCGATGCGTTCAGGCTGGGTGCGATCAGCCACCTGCATGGTGTCCATGGCCAGCAGTTCCAGCATAGGGTCCTGACGATCACTGCGTTCCACGTAAGTGACCAGGCGTTCCTTGAATTCGGGGAACGAGGTTTCCGCGCGCCCGGCGGTCCTGCGGCGGTTCAGGTTGAGCAGAGGGATCACCAGCGCGAAGCCCGCGGCGGCGGCCAGCGCCAGAAAAAGCGCGGCGCGTGAGAGCGTGAGACTGGTGGGGGAGAACGAGAACGCGTTGGCGATCAGGACTAGAGCGATGGTCGCGCCCAGCGCTACACCGCACGCTATGGCTACGCCCTTCGAAACGGTCAGCCAGCGGAGGCGTTTCTCAAGACCCTGCAGGTATTGATTGAGCTGGTCTCGCGTGTTCATGCTGCCTCCTTCGCCGGGCAAACACTCATCCTTCATCAACCTGACAGTCCATGGGCCTGTCCTACGCTCGCACCTCGCCAGTGGCGGTTGGCGCGCGCAAATAGCCATTTGCTACCACGGATTCAGCCACCACTACTCCTAACAATAGCAACAATATGTACGGCCAGAGAGGCCAAGGCCGCTGGGCCTCTTCCCCGCCCGCCACCTGAGCGGCGCCGGCCGGATCGGCGGTTCC
>CAMAUG010000171.1 GCA_945861255.1 Candidatus Sulfopaludibacter sp. SbA3 | reverse complement strand
GTCTTCGGTTCCAACTCCCAGCTCCGGGCACTCGCGGAAGTTTATGCGTGCGACGACTCACAGAAGGCGTTTGTGAAGGACTTCGCGGCTGCGTGGAACAAGGTGATGAACCTGGATCGCTACGACCTCGCCTGAACTTCGGCGGAACGCCGGCGAAGGGCTGCTTGGCTGCCCCGCCGCCCGATCGCTCTTTCGGGTAATGCTAGCGTAGTAGAATATGCACGTGGTTCGACGTTCGGGAAGAGTAGTTTGAGGGATCGGCGAAAGGGAGTTTTCTCATGAGTCGCCTGCTAATGATTGCTGGACGTTCCGCGGCGTTCGTAGCCGCCATGACCGTGCTTTGCGCCGCACCAGCCGGGGCGCAAACACCAACGAAGACGCCGGTCAAAAGCGGCGCCTACAAAGCTCCGCGCACCGTGGATGGCCAACCCGATTTGCAGGGGATCTGGAGCAGTGCCACGATCATCACGCTGGAGCGTCCGGCGGAGCTAGCCAACGTTGCGGTGATGACGCCCGAAGAAGCGGCCGCCTATGAGCGCAAGGTTGCGGAACGCAACAATTTTGACAACCGCAACGTGGACAGCAACACCGATGTCTCGCGCGCTTATAACGATGCCTGGTGGGACCGCGGGACCAAGGTGATCAAGACGAGGCGCACCTCATTCATCGTCGATCCACCGGAAGGCAAACTTCCCCCGCTGACGCCTGAAGCGCAGGCGCGCATAGCCGCTCGCGCGGAAGCGCTACGGGTGAAGTGCCTCTCGGGGTCCTGTTCCTTCGAGTTCAACGCACCCATGCGCGCCGCGGATTGGACCGAAGACCGCTCGCCCGCCGAGCGGTGCATCGTGTGGCCAACCTCCGGGCCGCCCATGATGCCCACCGCTTACAACAACAATTATCAGATTGTGCAAACGGCGGGATATGTCGCCATTCTGGTGGAGATGGTCCATGATGTGCGCCTGATCCCAATTGATGCAACGCCGCATCTGCCGTCCAAGGTTCGCCCCTGGTTGGGGGATTCACGCGGCCATTGGGAAGGCGAGACTCTGGTAGTGGAAACCACCAACTTCAACGGGCGGGTCAACTTCAGGAACACCACCGCGAGTATGCACGTAGTGGAGCGCTTTACGCGCACGGATGCGGAGACGCTGACGTATCGCTTTACCGTGGAAGACCCCCAGACGTACACGCGTCCGTGGACTGCGGAGATTCCCATGTGGAGGACGTCCGGGCCGCTGTTCGAATACGCCTGCCACGAAGGGAACTACGGGATGGAGGGTTTGCTGGCCGGCGCTCGGGAGGTGGAAAAGGAAAAGAAATGAGCCGCCTTTTATTGACCTCCGCAACGAGTATGTTGTGCGTGTAGTATTGATTCGATAAATAAAATGGTGGAGGCGGCGGGAGTTGAACCCGCGTCCGAGAAAGTCAATCGCAAAAAGACTACGTGCGTTTCCGGTTCTTTATTTTTCGTCCACCTCATGCGGAAACCGGCAAGAGAGAGGCAGCTTAGCCTGATTGATCTCGGCTTTCAGCTCCAGACGGAAGCTTTACGCCTATCCTGCAAAATGACGCTCTTAGAACCGGTGCAGGCCCACGACCCCAGAGCGGCCACCTAATTAATTAGGCAGCGTATGCAAACTGCTGATTGGCAGTTGTTGTTTTCCGATCGTTTTACGGGAGCTCGGAACCCGGCACGACTTCCCACGACGGATGCAATCCCGTCGAATCCGTTGCGCCCCCTTTCAGTTCTATTCTACCATCTGATGTTGGCATGCCCGCACCCGCCACGATCCACGACACCGGAACCGACCAGGGCGAAGCGCGCGCGCCGCACTACCATGTGGTCTTGTTGGACGACGACGATCACACCTACGATTACGTGGTGGAGATGCTCAGCAAGTTGTTCTTCATGACGCCGGAGGCCGCGTTCCAGCACGCCGTGGAGGTAGACACGCATGGCCGGACCATCGTGATCACCTGTGAGCGGCCCGAAGCCGAGTACGCGCGCGACCAGATTCACGGCTACGGGCGCGATCCGCGGATGCCGCGCTCAAAGGGGTCCATGAGTGCGATTCTGGAACAGGTTCACGCGGGGCCAGGGTGAGCGGTCGAGTTGAACCGCAGCCGATTCCCGCTAGGACCAGCAGGCCCTCGCCATCGTCCGTGATAGCCTGAGCTTTTCATTTACGAGCGGGAGGTTTCTTGGGCGGCAGATCAACCCCAGGCCAATTTGGTCCCCCGGGCCATACTGGTGCTTTCCCAACACACTGTGACCTTTTCGCTCCGACTGGGCGGCCCAAATATTCAATTCGATTGCCCCCTTCAGGAACAATAATGACGCCAATACTTGAATAGACGATGTACTCATGCATTCCGGTTGGAGATTCGTATAGTGGGGCTCCGTCGGCCGTATTGAGACAGAGATCATCGTCAAAACGAACTCGTCGATAGCGTTTCCCGAACAATGCGATCGCTTCTGCTAACGATAGCTTGGGATTGGGTGTAAGGTTAATATTCCAAATCACTTCTGTTTTGGAGTCCGCAATGATCTCCACTCTGCCGCGGACAGGGCCGATATTTTCGTAATAGACCCAGTAGGTTCCGGATCGATCTTTGAAGGTATCCTTGGGCGGGCCAAAGCGGCGTTTGGCGGCAGCGACCGTATCCCGGCCTACCCGGATTCCCGAAAAAACTGCGGGACGAAAGACCTCCTCAGCGCTGGAGGCCTCTCCGGCGCAACAGACCGCAGCAATGAAGGTGAAAAAAATGCGGTGCATTTGCGTCAAGCGCGCGGTTATTTCTTCGCGCCTTCCGGCGTCCCCGCCAGATAGTATCCATCGCGCGTGCGCACCGTGAAGCCCGGGCGCGCCACCTGCACCACGATGTCGTGGAAGCCCGCCTCTTCCTGGTTATTCGGCGTGTACGTGAGCAGATATTGGCTGTGCAGCTCCGTGCCGATGGCGGAGACCGCCCGTTCCAGCTCCCGTTGCGTCTTGAAGTTAAACTCGCGGCCGCCCGTGTAGGTGGTGTAAACCTCCAGCGGATTCGAGACGAAGATCGCTTTCGTCGCGATGAAAATTTCCTTGAACACAGGCACCCAATTGCCTACGTTCTGCTGTGCCTGCGTCGTGGGCGTTTCCACCACGCCCGCCGGCAGATGCACCGCGCCGGGCGGCCGGTTATCCAGTCTGGAACGCGTGGCGGGGGGCGCGGCGGTCAAGGAAGCCAGTAAATGCGAAATGTTCACGGAATACATGACAACACCGGCGAATTCCGCAGCATTCAGCACTTCGCGCGCCCGCAGTTCGCTGCCGTTATCGCGGGATTCACTCACCAGCAGCACCACGCGGCGGCGGCTGGTGGGACGTCTGCGCACCATGCGGATGGCTTCAATCGTCGCATCGTTCAATCGGGCGCTATTGCTGCCGCTGCCGGGCTTCAGCTTCTTAAGTGCTTCGGCGATCTTGTCGCCATCGGAGGTAAAATCGCTCAGCACCTGGATGCGGTGATCGAAGCCGATGACGGCGGCTTCTCCTTCGTCGCCCAGCACTTGTGCTTGCAGGAGAGTCCCCAGTTTCTGCACCTGCGGCAAGATCTTTTCAACGATTGCGTTCGCTTGCACCACCACCACCAGCGAAATCGGGTGAGACGTTACATCCTCGGTGATATTCTGCAATTTGCCGTTGTCCAGGAGGCGGAAGTCCTTGGGTTGCAGGCCGCTGACGATCTCGCCGTTCCGGTCGGTAACGGTAACGGGGGCCATCACGATGCGAACGGTGTCGCGGAACGTAGGGGGAGTGTCCTGCGCAAGCAGGGTGGCCACCGCGGTCAGCGCGGCAAGCGCGCCGCGACCGAGCCGCGACCGTAAGGGAGCGGTGCTCACTCTATTTTCGATGCGTGGCGTCGCTGGATGGTTTCGCAAGATGCTCCGTCTTCCCATGCAGCAGGTCGACGGCATGCGGGATCAGGCCCGCCACCGCCTCTAATGACTCTACCGCACCTTTGGGCGATCCGGGGAGATTCACGATCAGCATGTCGCCGCGCGTGAACGCCCCTCCGCGTGACAACGGCGCGAAGCGTGTTTTCGTGAGGCCTTCGGCGCGCATCAGTTCGCCGAAGCCGGGTATCTCGCGATCCGCGATGGACCGCGTAGCTTCAGGCGTCAGGTCCCGCGGCGCCACGCCCGTGCCGCCCGTCGTGATGGCAACGTCCACCATTCCCGACGTGGCGATGTCCACCAGCAGCACCGCGATCTTCGTGGCATCGTCCGGCACCAGCGCGGATTGCTCCACCTGCCAGCCCTTCTCCATGGCCCAATGCACCAGCGCGGGTCCGGAGCGGTCCTCGCGGGTGCCGGCCACCGAGGAATCGCTGATGGTGATAATCGCTACCCGGATCATGACGGTTTCTTCGTCTTCTCACCTGTAACCGCCGTCCGGCCACGCGCACCCACCAGCCGGCCGATCACACCCGCCGCGTCCCGCGCGCCTCCGGGCCGGCCCCGTGCGCCTGCCGCCTCTTCGCGCGTAGCCCCCTGCCGCGCTTTCCCGCTCGCGCGCCGCCCGCTCACCGCGTTCGTCCGGCGATATTCTCCGCTCTTGCCGCCCGTTTTCGAGACCAGATAGACATCCTGAATCTCAATGCCCTTGTCCAGCGCCTTGGTCATATCGTAAACCGTCAAGGCGGCGACGGAGGCAGCGGTGAGCGCCTCCATCTCGACGCCTGTGGGCCCGTTGATGGTGGCTGTCGCCTCAATGCGAACTCCCCGCGATTCCACCGTGCAGCTCACGTCCACGTGCGTGAGCAGCAACGGGTGGCACATGGGAATCAGTTCGGAGGTCTTCTTGGCGGCGGAAATCCCCGCGAAGCGAGCCACATCTAAAGGGTTACCTTTTGGATTCTTGGGCAACTGGTTCACAACAAAAGGTTTGATCTTGACGAATGCGTGCGCCACGGCTGTACGTCTGGTATCCGGCTTGGCGGAAACATCCACCATGCGCGCCTGGCCCCGGTTGTCGTAGTGCGAGAGTTTTTTCATTTGAGCAGCACTCGAATCTCATCTCCAGCATCCCATGATTCCCGCTCCGGCTCGGCCACCAGGAAGGCATTGCATCGTGCCAGCGCTGCAACGTCTCCGGAGCCATGCGACGTGGCTGGTTCCACGGTGGCTCCATCGGAACTCAGGCGCGCAGGCAGGAACCGAGTGAGGCCGGCCTTGTGGCGAAACGGCTGTGTCAAGCGCGAGCGAAGCATGGGCAGCGGCGGATCGCCGATTCCCTGCATTCGTTCGATGGCCGCGCGGGCAATAGTTTCAAACGTGATCATCGTCGATCCGGGATTACCGGGCAGGCCGAAAAAGAATTTCCCGCGCGCGCGTCCGAAGACCATCGGCTGGCCGGGCTGGATCAGGATACGGTCGAAGAAGAACTCCGCGCCGAATTCGGCCAGCACCTTTTCCACGATGTCGTATTTCCCGGCGGAGACGCCGCCGGAGAGCAACAGCACATCGGCTTCCAGGCCGCGGTGGATTTGCATACGCGTGGACGCCCAGTTGTCGCGCGCGATCGGCAGAATCTGGGGCAGGCCCCCAGCGCGCCGCACTTGCACGGCGAGCGATGCGGCGTTCGAATTTCGAATCTGATGCGCCAGCGGCTGCTCGCCCGGTTCCACGATCTCATCACCCGTCGGAACAATCGCGACGCGCGGCTGGCGCGAAACGCTGACAGACTGGAGGCCCACCGTCGCCAGCAGCGCCACCTCGGCGAAGCCGATCAACGTTCCGGCGGCCAGCACCACATCGCCCTGCCGCGCTTCTATGCCGCGCGGGTTGAAGTTCTCGCCGGACTTGGCGGTGCGGTCAACACGGACTCGATCTCCTGAGCGCGAAGTGTGTTCGACCATCACCACCGCATCGGCGCCGTCCGGGAGCGGCGCACCGGTCATGATCTCAACGGCTTCTCCGGGCCCCACCGAACCTTCAAATACTTCACCGGCGCGGACTTCGCCCGAGACCAGCAGTTCACCCGGCAGATCGGCCGCGCGTACGGCGAATCCGTCGCGGGCGGAGCGGGGGAACGGCGGATAGTCGCGGTCGGCGTGGATGTCCTGCGCCAACACGCGCCCGGCGGCATCGCGCAGCGCGACGGATTCCGTGCCCATGCAGGGCTGCACTTCGCGGCATACACATGTGCGGGCGTCCAAGAACGTGAGCGTCACCACCCCAGCTTACCGGAATTGAGCAGCCTGTCCCCTCAATTCGTTGTGTAGCGGCGGACGGCGGAGGCCTTGCCCGTGGCTTCATCCACTTCCACGATCACCGCGTGCAGCTCCGCTCCGTGGCGGGCGGCTTCCATGCGGACGGGCATCTGGGTGAGGAAGCGATCGAGAATGATTTGCGTCTCTACGCCGATCACGGATCGATACGGCCCCGTCATGCCCGCATCAGTCTGATACGCCGTGCCGTTCGGCAAGATGCGCGTATCGGCGGTGGGAACGTGCGTGTGGGTGCCGACCATCGCGGAAACCTTGCCGTCCAGATACCAGCCCATGGCCATTTTTTCGCTGGTGACTTCACCGTGGAAATCGACGAAGCGGACCTTGACGTCATTGGGCAATTCGGAGAGCAACTTATCGGCCTTGCGGAAAGGGCAGTCCGTGGTGGGCATGTGGATGCGCCCCTGTAGATTGAGAACCGCGCATTCGACGCCGTTGCGCGCCTTCACTACGACGACGCCGGCGCCCGGCAGTTCCACGGGATAGTTCGCGGGGCGCAGCAGGCGCGGCTGGCGCGCGAAGTAGTCGTAAATTTCGCGTTTATCCCAAATATGGTTGCCCGACGTGAGCACGGTCAGGCCATAGCCGAACAGCTCATCGGCAAGCTGCGGTGTGATGCCGAAGCCTCCCGCGGCGTTTTCGGCGTTGGCGATGGTCAGATCGATTTTCTCGGCGGCGACGATGTCTTTGAGGTGGCGGGCCACGATCTGCCTGCCGGGTGACGCGAAAATGTCACCGATGAAGAGAATGTTAGTCAACGAAACGATTGCTTTCTAAGCGCCGGTGGCAGGCGCCGGAATCACGGCGTGCGCAGTTTGCGGGAGCGCACCACTTCGCCATCCAACTCCGTCATTTGACCCCGATAAAAAAATAGGGGGGAACCCTCCGCGCGCCTTTAGGCTTCTCCATGGCGGCTTTCACCGCCGGAGCTTGCTCACCGGCGCAAAAAACGAGTTAGATTCCATGACATTGACTATCGGATCAATTTGTAGAAGCCAGACAAGCGTTACAGTAACGCTCCCACCACGATCATAGCAGAGGCGGGCGGGTGGTCCCGGTTTGTGGCGGCGCTTTCCGGCGTCTGCCTTGGCTGGCCCGTATCGATTTGCGTGCTCTAGAGGGGTGGATATGCTAGATTGGTGAATAGCGTTATGTCAACCTGTATGATCGATAATCAGGGGAGGGTGGTTGTTCCCTCCAAATGGCGGCAGCAGCAGGGAATCCGGGCCGGCGCCGAACTTGTGATCGTCGAAGAAGATGGCCGCTTGATTCTGCAAACCCGCGAGCAGGCTGTACGGGAGGCACAGGAATTGGTCAGGCGCTCAACGAATGCCGGTCGATCCCTGGTGAATGACTTGATGCGCGAGCGGCGCGCGGACGTCGAACTGGAAGTCAAGGCCGCGAAGCGGCGGCGGCCGCGCTAGCCGAATCCCAACATATGGCGAGCGTGCTGGATAGTTCCGCGGTTTTGGCGCTGCTGCATCGGGAGCCGGGAGCCGATACTGTGATGGCGGTCCTCGGCGACGCTTCCATCAGCAGCGTGAACGCCGCCGAGGTCCTTCGTGTGCTGGCGCGAGCAGGGCTGAGCATCGACCACGCCCAGAAAGCGCTAGCGCGCCTAAACCTGCAGGTGGTGAGCTTTACGGAAGACGACTTGCCGAACTTCGTCGAGATATCTCAACGCGCCGCTTCGCTCAGCTTGGGCGATTGCGCCTGCCTTGCGTTGGGACGAGCCATGAACGCGGAGGTGTTCACGGCAGACCGAGCTTGGGCTGAGATCGATGCCGGCGTGAGGGTGAGCCTGATTCGTTAATGCACCAGCAAGCGCCTACGTGCCCCTGAGCACTGCGGCGATCTCGCGCTCGGCGATGGCGCCTTCGCGGATCACGCGCCAGTAGGGTTCTGTGATGTCCACGGTAGTCGCTCCGGCGCCGGTGGCCAGGCCGGCGTCCAGTACCAGATCGATGCGGCCGTCCATGATGCCAAACACATCAATACCGCGGGTGCAGGTGGGTTGTCCCGATAGATTGGCGCTGGTCGAGATCAGCGGCTGGTTCAAGCGCTCGAGCAGGGCGTTCGCCACCTT
>CAMAUG010000170.1 GCA_945861255.1 Candidatus Sulfopaludibacter sp. SbA3 | reverse complement strand
ATTACAACACCGCGTCCAATATCAAAGCCGCGAAAGAGGCGGGCCTCAAGCCCGGTGACACTCTATTGAGTATCGGCGGACGCACGCTCCGTTCCAATTTCGCCGTGAATGAAGCGATCAACGCCGGCGGTGGGAAGCCGCTGGAAGTGGTTTACCTGCGGGCCCAAAAGGAATACCGCACGACCGTCACTCCGGCCAAGGGCTCCATTGAGGGGAAGGAACGCTGGATGATCGGCGTTTCGCTGACCGACCCCGTGGAGATCGTAAAGCTGCCCCTGCCACAGGCTTTTACGGAGGCGGTCCGGAAAAACGTCCAATTCGCGGGGCTGATCGTGAATTACCTGGGCGGCATCGTACAGCAAAAAGTCTCGCCGAAGGCCATCGAAGGCCCCATTCGCATCGCCCAGATGTCCGGCGACGCGGCGCGCCAGGGTTTCTTGTCGTTCGTGATTCTGATGGCGGGCGTCAGCTTGAACCTGGCCGTCTTCAACCTGCTGCCGATCCCCATTCTGGATGGCGGCGTGATGCTGATTTTGTTCATCGAAATGCTGATGCGCCGGGACCTGGACCTTAGGGTGAAGGAAACCGTCGTCAAAGTCGGTTTCGTGTTCCTGATGGCCGTGGTGGTCTTCGTGATTTATAACGACATTGCCAAGATCCGCCCGCCCGGCTAGCCTTCACTCAATCAACTGCCATGCGCGTGGAACCGGGTCCCGCGTGCGCCGCGGCCCGATTCACCCCCCGCGCCGCTATCCCGCAGCCGCTTAAACTCCACCCGCGTTTCTGCCGATAGAACTCCGGAGAGGAACGTACTAAGGTCATGGTCACCAGTTACGCCCCGGTTCATACCGCCTTCAATCCGGCGGTCCCTCAAAAACTTGCGGATCTCAAAGTACCCGAATCGTTGGTACTCGATCTGATGGTCCGCCGCATGATGATCGAGGGCAACTCCACGCTCGCCAGCCTGGCCCGCTCGCTACGCCTATCGGTTCCCGTGGTCGACGCCGTCTTCAAGCACATGCGTTCCCAGCAGTTGGTGGAAGTGAAAGGCATGACGGGCAACGATTATAATTTCACGCTTTCCGGCGCCGGCAAACAACTGGCCGCCGAACGCTTCCAGGTTTCGCAATATGCCGGCGCGTGCCCCGTGTCCCTCAAGGATTACCACGCCGCTGTCAAAGCGCAGAGCGCGAAAATCAATATCGACCGAGCCACGCTGCGCAACGCCTTCTCCGACCTGGTGATTAAAGACCGCATGCTGGATCAGTTGGGGCCCGCCATTATTTCGCAAACTTCCATCTTCGTCTACGGCCCCACGGGAAACGGAAAAACCAGTCTGGCTGAGCGCATGTTGCGCGTGTATAAGGACGCCGTTCTGATTCCGCACGCCGTCGAAGTGGACAACCAGGTGATCAGCTTGTACGACCCCGTGGTGCACCACCCGCTCGATGAAGAAGATCTGGATATCGACCCCCGTTGGATTCTGTGCAAGCGCCCCTGCCTCATCGTAGGTGGCGAGCTGATTCCCAGCATGTTGGAGTTGCGCCTGGACGAAGCCTCCGGCATTTACGCCGCGCCGCTGCAAATGAAGGCCAACAACGGCATCCTGATCATCGACGACTTTGGCCGCCAGTTGATGTCGCCGCGCGATCTGCTGAACCGCTGGATCGTCCCTCTCGACCGCCGCGTGGACTACCTGACGCTGCGCTACGGCGTGAAGTTCCAGATCCCGTTTGAATCCATGGTGGTGTTCTCCACCAATCTGGAGCCATCCGATCTGGCCGACGAAGCCTTCCTTCGCCGTATTCACAACAAGGTTTACGTGGATGCCGTCGATGCCGGCGATTTCGATCAGATTTTCGAACGCGTGGTGCGAGCGCGCGGGATCGAGGCGGAATTCGACAGCGCCGAGCATCTCCGCACACTGTGCCTGCGCGACGGCCGCACGGAGTTGCGCGCCTGCTACCCGGGCGACATCTGCAACATTCTGCAATCCATCGGACGCTATGAAGGCCGCGGCGCCGTCATGACCAAGCCGGAGCTGGAGCGCGCCACCGAACTGTACTTCGCGAAATCGTAGGGTCCGAGTGCCTGCCACCCCTGGCGGCTTTACAGCGGCCAGCGGTGGCTAGTCCCCAAAACCGGCTTCAACAGTCCACCCAAAGCGGCGCCGGGTGTATACTACTCAAAAATGGAAATCCGTGGTGAGCTTAGCCGCTCAACCCGTCGTACGCACACAGACTAGGCAGTCCGGCAAAAGGGAGTCACAGCAATGCGCGCAAGTCTTCTCGCCGTCGTCGCCGGCTTGGCACTCGCCCAAGCGCCCCCACCCCAGAAAGTCGTGGTATCCCGAGTGTTTCCGCAGCCCGGCCAGATTGGCTTGTTCATCGCGGCGGCGGACGGCGGCAATGAACATCCACTCGTTATGCCGGCCGGCATGGACTACGACGCTGCGTGGTCGCCCGACGGAGGGTCCATCGTCTTCACGTCGGAGCGCGACGGCTCCCCGGATCTGTACCGCGTGAAGCCGGACGGAACCGGCCTGGAGCGGCTGACCGACAGTCCCGCCTACGACGATCAAGCCGCGTTCGCGCCCGACGGCAAACGCCTGGTATTCGTCACCACGCGGGCTGACGGCACGGCAGATCTGTGGACGATGGATCTGCAAACGCGTGCGGCGAAAGCGCTGACCTCGGGTCCCGGAGGAGACTTCCGGCCGGCGTGGTCCCCGGATGGCCAGTGGATCACTTTTTCGTCGGACCGGGCCAGCAAGCTGCCGTTCTCGCACGGACGCTGGGAGCACCTCCACGTCGTCGACCTCTACATCGTCCACCCCGACGGCTCGAATCTAAAGCGCCTTACGACGCAGAACGAATTTTGCGGCAGCCCGAAGTGGACCGCCGACAGCGGGCGCGTAGTCGCGTATTGCATGACGGCGCAGCAGACTCTCGATAACCGCCGATACCCATCGCGCCATGGCCGGCCAGCGTCGTTTCCAATGTGAAACTCGCGCGATTCGCGAGCAACGCATTGCATCGGAGTATCGCCTCGCGCGCGGCCGGAATTGCTTTGCGGGCCGGTTGAGCCGTATCAAGGCGTCGCGCGATCGCATCAGGATCGATCAAATTGGCGTTGCCCTCAAACCAAATAGACGACGTCAACGTAGATTTGCCCGACCCGTTTGGGCCCGCAATCACCGTCAATATCGGCATGCTACTTCAAAGGAGTGGAGATCTCACCCAGAATCTCGAGATGGGACTCGCGGGGGGTTCCGGGTCGAAATCGAATCTCAAGCTTCGTTCCATCCGGCAACTCCTCAACATAACGGCCACAATCGTCCACAAAGACGACCGGATGACCGGCAGCCAGCGCATTCTTACGAGCCCGGAGACCAGCTGTTACGGCAGCTTGCGCGAACTCCTCAGTGAGAATGTGGGCGGACGGCATGACTCCATTATCACGCACTTGCTTCGACGATCATGCTCGGTTCCCTCAGTTCCCGGTTGCGCCCGCTCCGACGGTTGCCGACCCGATTGCAAAGCCTTCCACATTTCATCGTCTCCCCGGGGGTGCTGCCGTCGCCCCGGAAGATCTCTCCAGGTGCGGAGCGCCGAAGCGGCGGTATCACTTGGCCGAAATCATCCCCAACGTGCGGCCGTGCCCATGATAGAGTTGAAAATTGATCAAAGGCATGAAAACAGCCATTTTATGCGGCGGACGCGGCATACGCCTCCGCGAAGTGGCCGATTTGCTCCCGAAACCGATGGTCCACGTGGGCGCCAAGCCAATCCTCTGGCACATCATGAAGATCTACGGTTCCCACGGATTTAACGAATTCGTATTGCTGCTCGGCTACAAGGGCGACGTCATTCGGGAGTTCTTTTACAACTTCGCGCTGCACACCGCCGACGTCACGATCGATCTAAGCCGCACCGATGCCGGGAGGCTGATGTTCCACAGCGCACCCAGCGAGCCATGGACAGTCACCATGGCCGACACGGGCGAAGATGCCATGACCGGCGCCCGCATCTGGAACTCCCGCCGCTACTTCCAGGACGCCGACGCGTTCATGGTCACCTACGGCGACGGCGTTGGCGATATCGATATACGATGCCTGCTGGAATTTCATCGTGCGCACGGAAAGATTGCGACAGTAACGGGAGTTCGCCCGCCCGGCAGATTCGGTGAACTACAAACCGAAGACGGCCTGGTGAGAACATTCAACGAAAAGCCGCAAGTCACGGGCGGCTTGATCAATGGCGGTTTCTTCGTGTTCAACCGCGAGTTCATCGGTTCCTATCTGAACGATCGCGAAGACCTGGTCTTGGAACAGGAACCGCTCGCACAACTGGTAAGCGACCGGCAACTGATGGTGTTCCCCCACACCGGGTTCTGGCAGCCCATGGACACGCCGCGAGAACACCAATTGCTCAATGATCTGTGGGCATCCGGTAAAGCTCCGTGGAAGACGTGGTGATCCGGCAGCGCTATGTTCGGCAACCAATATCGAGGGAAGAGAGTATTCCTGACCGGCCATACCGGGTTCAAGGGGGCTTGGCTTTCCGAATGGCTCACGCAACTCGGCGCCGAAGTCACGGGGTTCAGCGACATTGCTCTCCCCCCGCCGTCTTTGTTCAGCGCGCTGGGCCTCGAAGATCGAATCCGGCACGTGATTGGCGACGTTCGCGACGCTTCGGCGCTCGCCGCCGCGATGCGTGAGTCGAAGCCCGACTTTGTTTTCCATCTGGCCGCGCAATCGCTGGTGCGCTCGTCCTATCGAATCCCGGCCGAGACCTTCGCCGTGAACGTGATGGGCACGGTGAATGTTCTCGACGCGATCCGCAACCTTCCCCAACCCACCGCGGCCGTCATCGTGACTTCGGACAAGTGCTATGAAAATCGCGAACAAGTCCACAGCTATCGCGAAGAGGATCCTCTGGGCGGCTTCGATCCATACAGCGCCAGCAAGGGCTGCGCGGAGATCGTTGTCAGTTCCTACCGCCGGTCGTTCCTGCAGGCCGCCGGCGCTTCGACGGTCGCGAGCGCCCGCGCCGGTAACGTCATTGGAGGCGGTGACTGGGCGGAACATCGCATCGTCCCGGATTGCGTGCGCGCGCTGTTGAATCATGAAGCCATCCTGGTCCGCCGCCCCGCATCCACCCGCCCCTGGCAGCATGTGCTGGAACCGCTGAGCGGCTATCTTTGGCTGGGCGCTCTCATTTCCGCGAATGACATTAGCGATTGCACGGCCTATAATTTTGGTCCGGATCTCAATGCCAACCGGAGCGTGTCCTCGCTGGTCGCCGAAATTCTGAAGCACTGGCCCGGTAGCTGGGTAGAGACGTCCGACCCCGCATCACCGCATGAGGCGGGCCTGTTGAATCTGGCCATTGACAAAGCGTTTCACCATCTCCGCTGGAAACCGGTCTGGCCATTCGAGCAGGCGGTGGAAGCTACCGTCCGGTGGTACCGCGACGTCGCTGGCGGCAAGGTAGGGGCCCGCCGGCAAACGCTTTCCGATATTCAAGAGTACAGCGCCGATGCACAAGGTCTCGGCGTTGAGTGGGCGCGGTTCTGATGGGATCTCTTATGCAAACGGCACAAATTCAAGGCGTCACCATTCACCCTCTCCAGCAGATCCCGGACGAACGCGGCAAGATCATGCAAATGCTGCGGGCCGACGCCCCTCATTTCAAAGGGTTCGGCGAAATCTATTTTTCCGCGGTCTACCCAGGGGCCATCAAGGCGTGGCACGTCCACAAGGAGATGACGCTCAACTATGCGGTCGTTGTTGGAATGATCAAGCTGGTTCTGTACGACGATAGAAAAGACTCCACCACCCGCGGCAATCTGATGGAGCTTTTTGTCGGAGAGCAGAACTACTGCCTGGTTACCGTCCCGCCGCTGGTCTGGAACGGTTTCAAAGGCATCGGCCAGGAAATGGCGATCATCGCCAATTGTTCGACAATTCCCCATCGCCCGGACGAAATTACGCGATTGGATCCGTTCAGCCCTGAGATTCCCTACAAGTGGGATCTCCGTCATGGCTGAACTCCCTAGACTTCTGATTCTCGGCGGCGCCGGTTACCTTGGATCGCGCATTTCCGCGGCGTTAGCCGGAGAGTACGAGGTTTACATTACCTATCGAAGTCTCCCCTTGGCCCGAAAACGATGGCTCGCGCAAGTGCCGTCCGTTACCGCGGTCTCATTCGATTCCCCGCTTCCCGATGTTCCCTTCGACGTGGCGATCAATCTGGCCATGCCGAGCGCCGTAGAGGCGGGCAAAGACGAGGAAGGCAGTCTGGCGCAAGCGCTGCGAGTTTCTGAAATCCTCACTTCCTTGGCGGGACAAGGCCGTTTGAGGCGCCTGCTTCACCTCTCCACATTTCACGTGTACGGAACGCCGGCGCGGGAGCGGTACACCGAACAGGACGAACCCCGGCCTCAGCATCCCTACGGCCGGGTTCATTTGGCCTGCGAAAACAAACTCCGGGAGGCCTCCCACATGGAGGAACTCTGGATTGTTCGCCCCACCAACATCGTGACGGCCCCGGCCCATGCGGACCTGGGGCCTCAATCCCGGGTGCTCTTTCTAGATCTGTGCCGCCAAGCCGTGCAATCGCGCCGCATGGTGCTCCATAATGACGGCCTCAGCTACCGCGACTTCCTCCCTTTCGATGACGCCCTCGCAGCGATTCGTTTGATCCTGACTATTCCGCCAGCGGATTCGCCCATCCTGAACCTGTCGGCAGGAGTCTCCAGCCGCCTGAGTGAAGTGTGTGAAATGATCGCGATCCGTGCGGTCGACACACTGGGCTTCCGTCCGGAACTGGCGTTCGGAACGGGCATTGACGATTACAGAGTTCCGTTCCAGGTATGCAACCAGCGTCTGCATGATCTCGGTTGGAAGCCGAGAGGAGACCTTGAGCTAGAGGCCGACAAGATCCTCACGTTCTTTGCGGGAACGTCGTAGGAATCACGATCCCATGGTCCGACGAGCTCGGCTCGCGAACTGCCGCATGCGTTTGAACCATCAGGACTCCTTTGTTCACGATAGTATTTGGCCGGAAATCACCTCACTATCCAGATTGGGTACCCAGGCCGAACGCATCTCGAACTACCACAGCGTGCTGGCTTCAGCCCAACCTGCGGGGTCGCTGACGCCAATTTGGCCACGTTGACGAGTATGCATGTTCGGTGCATACTAATGCATATGCGAACTACGTTGATCATCGACGAGAACCTGCTCCAGTGTGCCAAAGAACTCACTGGTATCCAGGAGAAGACCGCCTTGGTTCGGGCCGGACTACAAGCGCTGATTGCCCGTGAAGCCGGCAAACGACTCGCCGCGCTTGGCGGCACACAGCCCAAGATGTCGAACATCCCGCGACGGCGATCTGCCTGATGGTGCTCGCCGACACGTCCATCTGGATTGAGCACTTCCGTCACCGCGAGCCAACCTTGGCGGACCGTTTGTCGGAGGGACTCGTATTGATGCACCCTTTTGTTTCCGGCGAGCTGTCGTGCGGCAACCTGAAGGACCGCGCGGCCATCCTGTCCGATCTGCAGGCGCTGCCTCAGTCCAAGCTGGCATCGAGCGCGGAAGTCTTGCAGCTTATCGAAGATCGGCGGCTCTGGGGACGAGGATTGGAATGGATTGACGCACACCTGCTGGCCTCAGCCTTGCTGTCGAACTGCCGGTTTTGGACACTTGACATCAGGCTCGCAAAGACGGCAAGGGAACTCGGGCTGGGCTAAATGCGGTGCACTTTCGCGATCAATCCGCTGGCGCTCCAGGTAGGATTCGAAGCTGCAATCCCAATAAGCGCGTAGAGTGACTGAAAAACCCAACTCCCACCTGACATCTTCAACTGCGGGCGGGTGAAGTGCCTGTCTGTCCACAACCCCGACAACCTCGAATCAACTTCAGCTTGACTTTCCCGGCTCCACTATTCTAATGTAACGATTCGACTTGTTTGCGCCGCGACGGGGTGGAATCATATCGATTTATGGCGGATCAAGAAACGCAAGCGCACACCCTGGAGCAGGTGTTTGAATCGGAACTGGAAAGCGTGGATAGCGCCGAAGAGACCGTGCTGGCCGAAGCGGGGCATTTAGGGTTCGACGAAGACGATCTGCACAAGATCGGCATCTCCGTCCGCGAGTGCATGGTCAACGCCGTAGTGCACGGCAACCGCTATAACGCCCGCAAGAAGGTGCAGTTGAAGGTGGAGCGCACGCCGGAGCGGCTGGCCATCTGGATCGGCGACGAGGGCGACGGGTTCGACCCTACCGCCGTGCCGGACCCCCTGGCCGGTGAGAATTTGCTGCGGCATTCCGGCCGCGGGGTCATGCTGATGCAGGCTTTTATGGACGAGTTTT
>CAMAUG010000169.1 GCA_945861255.1 Candidatus Sulfopaludibacter sp. SbA3 | reverse complement strand
GGCCGCGGCCTCCTGTTGCGCCAGCAAACGCCGCATGGCTTCGGTTTGTTCGCGAGCCGCCGCCGCGGCCGCCTGCCAGTATGCGGTGAGCGAGGCGACGCGCGCCTCCGACGCCTGATTGGTCTCATCGATCGCGGAACGTACGCGCGCATCGCAGGGCAGCAGCCGCGACAAACGCTGCTCCAGATTGTTGGTGAGAACACTCCACTCGATGGCGCGTTTTTCGGCGGATCCGAAAGCCGGCGGAGGCGGCGGCGTCTGGGCCATGGAGGGCGCCAGGGCAGCCAGGACGCACAGATAGTTCGCGCGCAGCATTTTCCAACCACCTTAAGGAACGCCGGGGCTGGAAGTCAATCGGCCTCTCCGCGCGAGTGGCCCAGGCTGGGCGTCCCCTCTATATAATTTCGAAGCTTTGCGGCGTCAGCAACACCGTGCGAACTTCGCCGCGCGCGCCGATGGGTCCCAGAGGCCTGCCCTTCCAATGGATCTCAATCCCTGCCGCGTTGCCGATCCTGAGCGTCGCCGCTTCCATGCCCGATAGGGTCTTCGATTCGCTCGGCAGCAGGAACCCCGAAAAAATCAGACGGCCATTGGTGCTGATGGAAAGCCAGGTACGCTCGGTGGCCGAAAGGGTCAACACCAGCGGCGCCGATTCCGTGCCGAACGATGGCGGCAGCAGCGTAGCCGAGGGCGACTGCGTTACCGAAGCCGGTGGCGCGGCAGCCTCCGGCCCGCGGGTCCACCACGCGTAGAATCCGGAGCACGCTACCAGCATGACGGCCAACGCCGCCACCGACCATCGCATGCGAAGGCGTGAAAAATATGGCCGGTTGGTTTCCTCCACAAGGGGATCCAGCGCGCGAACCGTGGCGCGGTCTTCAGTGGAGCCGCGCGCTCGGGAGGTGTGCTGGGAAACTTCTCCGCTGCCCCCAAACAAGGCGTCGGTAACGGGTACCAGCAGCGGCTCCAAGTTCTTCGGATCCACACCAAGCAAGACGGCGTACTGCCGCGCGAAGCTCTTATAGAAAAACGCCCCGCGGAAATACTTCAGGTCGTCTTCCTCAATCGCGCACAAGTAGCGTTGCGTAAGGCAGAGTTCCTCCGCGATCTCCCGTTCTTGGCTTTGCCGCGCGGCGCGCAGTAATTGGCCAACAGAGGTCATAAAAGGTTGGTTGCCGGGCTTACCCTCGACCGGCGGTCCGAAGGATTATGATACACCACGTCCGCCCGGATTTTTCTGGAATTTTCGCCCGCCGGCCAGAAATTTCGACAGCGCGCGCACGGCAAGCCGGGCGGGGTGGTGAAGGCGTGCGATGCGGGTCGGCAACAGGCCGCGGTTGCCGGTCAACAGCGGCTGCGGTGCGGGTCGGTAACAGCCGCAGCGCCGCTCGGTAAGAGGCCGCGGCACCGGTCAGCATGGTTCCACGCCGCACCCGTGCTGGCGTTGCGGCCAGTAAAGCCTGGCTCGATTCGGGCCGATGGTAATCGTAGCCCATGGCTACTGTCCCGCTCACAGCCACCCCTTTGGCGATATCCCTGCCGGCCACTCGCGAGCGTGGCTTGAGGATCGCGTTTCGCGTGTTCGGGATCGCGATCACCGCGGCTCTGGCCGGCCATCTTGCCACTCTGCTGTGGGCGCGGCATGCGTTCACAGGGGTGGAAGCGATGGTGGCGCTCCATTCGAACATGTTGGCACACGGCGAAGGGCTGTACCGCGATTTGAACCGATATCCATTTACGGTGTCGGCCTACGGCCCGGTGTTCTATAGTTTGACAGCCCTACTCGAACGGATGGGGGTTCCCTTGTACCAGGGAGCGCGGTCCATCTCCTTTCTGGCGTTGCTCGGCACGCTATGGTGCGCTTGGAGCGTCCTTGGCATGTTGGTGGCGAACCGTTATGCGCGTTTTGCTGGGGTGCTGCTGGCAGCGGCCACCGCGAACCTGACCTTTTGGGGCACCACGGGACAAGTGGACATGCTGGCCATATTCTGGTCGCTGGCGGCATTCCGGCAGTTCCTGGTTTGGCGGGAAGAAGAGACGACGAAAGGGCTGGTTCTGTGCGGCATTCTGGCGGTACTCGCCATGTTTACCAAGCAGACCGCGGTGGCGGCGGCCGTAACTATCTCGCTCTGCCTGCTGTGGGATAACCGCCGGCGGGGCGTGCTGTGGGTGGGTAGCGTGGCCGCGGCTGCCGTGGCCGCCGCTCTGGGAGTGAATGCATTGAACCACGGGCACTTTTTTGAAAACGCCGTCTTCGCCAACCTGAATCCTTTTCGCTGGCAGAAACTCGCTCAACAAGCGCAGTATCTGGCGCTCACCGCAGGCGCTCTGATGGCTGTGGCTGTGCTGGGTATGCGGGACGCCGGGCGACGGCTGGCGCCTCTTTACCTCTATACGGGCTTGGCCAGCGCGGTGTGGCTGGTGACGGCGCCAAAAGTGGGTTCCGATCTGAATTATCAGATCGAGATGACTTTGCTGTGGTGTCTTTCGGCGGCCGTCGCGCTGGATCGTTTGGAACTGTTTCCCAAGATCGTCGCCGGCGATAAGAACTGGGTGACGCTCGTGCAGATCCCGGTGGCTCTTCACCTGGTTCTAAATCTGGTGGTGACCGGAAAGTCGCTGGTCGAACGGGCTCTCATCGAACCCTTCAAGCGGGCGGACATCGCCGCATTACAGCCCTACCTTGCACCGGAGCGCGGGTTGGTGCTGGCGGCGCATTACGACGCGATGTTGCAAACACGCGGACGAATCGACGTGGAAACGCTGATCTACAGCTTGCTGGTGGATGCCGGACGAATTAACCCCGAACCGGTGCTGGGTGACATTGAGGCGCGAAAATTCCAGACCGTAGTGCTTTATCACAATGTCTTCGCCGGACCGCCTGCCTGGGACAGTCCTGAACTGACTGCGCTCCCGAAGGTTCATCTTGAGGCTGTACGCAAGAACTACCGTCTGGTGAAACACGTGGAGGGGCCATTTCTCGATGGCGAATACATTTATGAGCCGCTCCGCGATTGATACTTACTCCAGCGTGTACCATCAGGTGCGGTTCGCCTTCGATCCTGAGCGGGCCAAGGTGTGGCGCGCCTTGTGCCGGTACTTACAGCCCTGGGTAAGCCGTGAGGATCCTTTGCTCGACCTTGGCGCGGGTTACGGAGAATTTTCCCGCCTCATTCAAGCTCAAGAAAAATGGGCGCTGGACCTGAATCCGGCGCTGATCCAGCACTGGGGTGACGGCGTTCGCCCTCTGATTCAGCCGGCGCTCGATCCATTGCCTCTGGAAACGCGCTCCATGGGGACCGTATTTTCCTCCAATTTCTTTGAGCACTTCACGGTGGACGAAGGCGAGCAGATTCTAGCGGAGGCGCGCAGAGTTCTGAAGCCGCACGGCCGCTTGATCGTGGTGCAACCCAATTTCCGGCTGGAGCCGCGGCGTTACTTCGACGATTACACGCACAAGACTGCGTACACGGATACCGGATTCGCGGGGCTGTTGGCGGCCTGCGGATTCCGCGTGGTGCATACCGAACCTCGCTTCACGCCCTATTCGATGAAATCGCGCTGGCCCAAGGCGGAATGGATGGTGGATCTGTATCTGGCCCTGCCGTGGCGGCCGCTGGCGGGCCAATTCCTGGTGATCGCGGAACCGGACGGCGCGCCGCGGGAAGGCGGGGACTGAAGAATGTGGCGAGGCAAGAAAGTCGCGGTCATTTTTCCCACCTACAACGAGAAAGACTCCATCCGAGCCGCGATCTTCGATTATCTGTCCTCCGGCCTGGTGGACGAAGTGATCGTAGTCAACAACAACGCGGCGGAGGGGACCTCCGAGGAGGTAGCCGGCACCGCTGCGCGTGAGATTTTTGAAAGCAAACAAGGCTACGGCAACGCCCTGCTGTGCGGAATCGACCACACCCGCGCCGATCTGCTAATTCTGGCCGAGCCGGATGGAACTTTCAGCGGGCACGATGTCGCGAAACTACTCGCTTATTCCGACGACGTCCCCGTGGTACTGGGATCGCGCACCAGCCGTCAATTCATCTGGGAAGGCGCGAACATGGGACGGTTTCTGCGCTGGGGCAATTGGGCCGTGGCCAAGATGACGGAGGTGTTATTCAACACCACCATCCTGACGGACATGGGATGCACGCAGAGGCTGATCTCACGCCGAGCGATGGATCTGATTCGGCCGCATCTGACCATTGGAGGTTCCCACTTCGGGCCGCAGATGCTGCTGGAAGCCATCGCTCACGGAATTCCGTTCGCGGAGATTCCGATGAACTACAAGGCTCGCGTGGGAGAGTCTTCCGTGACGGGCGACTTGTGGAAGGCCTGGCGCCTGGGGTGGCGGATGATTTTCCTTGTGCTGGAGTACCGGCTCGGCCTGGTCCGGCGCGAGCGTACACAGTGGAGCGAACCGGTCGATTCTACCACCGGAGAGCTTGTCGCCGGCGATCCACGCGACACGGCACAGTCGCTTTCGGCACTGGCAACCATACTGCATGGGCGTGGGCCTCAGGGCCGCACGGACCACCGGGAATCCGAATCCGTCTCGCGGGAAGATCGAGCGATGTGAACGGCGCGAACGTCACCACGTTCACTCGCCGGGTAGTGGTTTGAATGATCCCGCAGCGGCGGAATTGAATGACCCACCATGCAGTGCGGAAAGTGCGGTGGGTTTGTGGACAAGCCTCCACCGATTCTCCACACGTTGGCCGCACGCCTGAGGGTGGGTCGGGCGCACCCGCACTTCAAACTGCCGCTCGTCGCAACTGCCATAATGAAGGGCGATCATGGCGGCGTTGCCTGAATATCCGGACGCGCGAATCGTCGAGCTTCGTGGAGTGACGGCGGAAGATCTAAACCCCTTGCTCGAAGAAGAAGCCGCGGTATGGCGCACCGCGCTCCATTGGGACTTGCGTCCCTCGGCCGACTTGGTGCGGCGCTTTTTGCGCATGCAATCGTTGAGTGGCGCGGCGTTGCTCGCGGGACGGGGCGTGGCCGGCTACGCTTACTACGTGACGGAAGAGCATAAGGGTCTGATTGGGGACCTGTACATCGCTCAGCGCGAACGCACGCCGGAGCGGGAGGCGGCGCTGATGGAGGCCGCGCTGGATGCCATGTGGGCCACGCCGGGCGTGCGCCGGGTGGAGGCGCAGTTGCTTATGTTGGAGCCCATGGCTGGGCGGCGTTTGCCGTACGCGCCGTGGTCCCAGTCACACGCGCGATGGTTCATGCGGGTGCCCACGACGGAAATCGCGGGGCTTCCGGCGCACGCATTGAACGGCATCGAAATCATGCCCTGGCTGGAGGCGTATCAGGACGAATCGGCGCGCCTGGTGACCACGGCATATGAAGGCCACATTGACAGCCAGATCAACGATCAGTACCGCTCGGCGGCGGGAGCACGGCGGTTTCTGCACAACATCATTCAGTATCCGGGGTGCGGCACGTTCTTCGCACCGGCGTCGTTCGGAGCGGCGGAGAGAAAGCTGGGAAGGCTGTGCGCCATATCGCTCGCAAGCCTGGTGGCCGCCGATTCCGGCCACATCACGCAAGTATGCGTGGCTCCTTCTCTCCGTCACACCGGGCTAGGTTACGAACTGCTCCGGCGTTCCCTGAGGGCTCTGGCGGTACACGGCTGCCGTAGCGTGAGCCTGACGGTCACGGCGGCAAATCACGAGGCCATCCGGCTTTACGAACGTATGGGGTTCCGCTGCATCCGGCAATTCGCGGCTCACGTCTGGGAGAATAAGGGGACAGGCTACTCAATCGCCGAATTGCCGGCGCCCTCGCGGGGCGGTAATCGGAAATTCGGCGATTAAGCATACCGTCCCCTTGTTCCGGGGCAGGAGATTTTTTGTCTATGGCGTGGTTTTCACGGCAGAAGCCGGGTGTGGATGCGGCGGGCGAGGGCGAAAAGCGCGTCCGTACGGAAGGGTTGTGGCTCAAGTGCGAGAGCTGCAGCCAGATCATCTGGAAAAAATCTCTCGACGAGAACATGCAGGTGTGCCCACAGTGCGGGCACCACTTCCGCATCGGCGCGCGAGCGCGGATGGAAATGCTGTTCGATGACGGCCAGTACCAGGAAATGGACGCCAAGCTCACCTCCACCGATCCGTTGCGATTTTCGGATTCCAAGACCTACAAAGAGCGATTGGTGGCCATGCAAAAGGCCACGAAGATGTCCGACGCGCTGGTGTCCGGCGTGGGCACGCTCGACGGCCGTGCCGTCAACATCTGTTCGATGGAACTGAAGTTCGTCGGCGGCAGTATGGGGACGGTGGTCGGCGAAAAAATCACGCGGTCGATTGAGCGGTCCATCGCGAACCGCACCCCGCTCATCATTGTATCGGCGTCCGGCGGCGCGCGCATGCAGGAAGGCGCGATCAGCCTGATGCAAATGGCCAAGATCTCCGCCGCGCTGATGAAGCTGGATGAAGCGAAGCTCCCTTACATCAGCCTGTTGACGGATCCGACAACCGGCGGCGTCACCGCCAGCTTCGCGATGCTGGGCGATTTGAACATCGCCGAGCCGGGCGCGCTCATTGGATTCGCCGGACCCCGCGTGATCGAGCAAACCATCCGGCAGAAACTGCCCGCCGGATTCCAACGGAGCGAGTTTCTGCTGGAGCACGGTTTCTTGGATGCCGTGGTGAAGCGCAGCGAGCTGAAGGGTTACATCGCCCAGGCGCTCAACTTTTTTTGCGCTTAACCCAGCTTCCGCAGGTCAAAGGGCAAGGCTCATCGGAACTATTCGATAAAGCCAAGCCTCTTGAGTGTCGGTTCCGGTTCCGGTTCGTCGAAATGGGAGAGGTTTTCCTTCACGCGGCCGTGGTCCAGCGCCACAGCGTAGGGCGGGTTCGGGAAGGAGAACAGCTTGCGCAATTCGGCGGTGTCGAAAGAAGTGCGCGCGTTGATCTTGGTGTCGCGAATGAACGATGCGGCCCACTGCGGATCGTTGGTAGGCAGGCCGATGATGGTCACGCCGCTGGTCCATTTATAGGTAGACATGTCTTTCGCGGCGGCTTCGCAATGGCTGCACGCAGGGTCGTAGAAGAACAGAAATACGCGGCCTTCGCGCAGCGCGAAAGGCTTGCCATCCACTGTGATGCTGGCGGGAACCTGCACGCCGCTCTGGCGCATCACGTTGTAGCCGAAGGCGGCGCCGGACAGCACGATCACCGCGCCGAGAATCTTGAGAGGACCCATCAGGCTCGCCGGTTTTCGGGAAAACCATGCGGCCGCCACGGAGGCCACCAGGAATCCCACATCGCCGATGAAGAATCCCGGACCCACGGTGCGCTTCAGCCACGGGAAGCAGCTGCAATCGCGCCCCAGCAGCTCGTTATAGCGGGCGCCCACGTAGCCCATGAAAACGAGAAGCAGAGCCGTGGCCAGCAGCGCACCCCAGCGGCGGTAGCGCGGGATCAATACCAGCACGCCCGCGAGTGTTTCGCCGACGCCGAGTCCGATAGCGAGCGGCAGGCTGAACGCCACCGGAACCATGAGCTGCTCAGCCAGCGTTTGGAACGTGAAAGGGTCCAGCATCTTGTACAGCCCTGCTGCTAGAAACAAGATAGCGGTGATGGCGGCGGCGGCGTGGCTCACGATGTTTTTCCAGGCCGGCAAGACGACCGGAACGCCGTTGGAATCGGCGGGGAAATCGGCGTGAGTGGCGGTACTCATTCCATCATTCTAGCCGGATTGCGCGCCGCCGTGTCAGAATAGCAGGTTGATGCCCGAAGCGCCGTTCCGCCGATTGCGCGTGCCTGCCTCGAGCGCCAATCTCGGCCCGGGATTCGACGCGCTGGGTCTGGCGCTGGGCCTGTATTTGGAAATCCGGTTCCGCCCTTCCGCGTCCCTGGCGATTCGCGCGGAGGGCCGCGACGCCGCTTCGATTTCGAGCGGCGAGGACAACCTGATCTGGCAGACCGCGCTGAACATAGCTGTGGCTGCCGGTTGTGTGTTGCCGCCCGTGGAACTGGAGATCCACAACGGGATTCCGCTGGGTAAGGGCCTGGGGTCCAGCGCGGCCGCGTTGACGGCGGGCGTGGTGATGGCGGATGCGCTGCTGGGGCTGCACTGGCCGCCGCAACGCGTGTTGAACGAAGCCGCGCGCATGGAGGGACATCCCGACAACGTCGCGGCGTGTGTGCTGGGATCCATGGTGGCGAGCGCCATCGATGCGGAAGGTGTGGCGCGCGCGGTGCGGCTGGAATTGCATCCGCGCTACGCGGTGGCCGTGGTGGTGCCGGATTTTCAGTTGCCGACGGCGGAGGCGCGGCGCGCGCTGCCCGAGTTTTATTCGCGCGCGGATACCATTTTCAACGTGCAGCGCAGCGCACTGCTCATCACGGCGCTGGCGACGGGTGCGACCAGCGCCTTCCCCACCGCGCTCGAA
>CAMAUG010000168.1 GCA_945861255.1 Candidatus Sulfopaludibacter sp. SbA3 | reverse complement strand
GCTGGCGCAACAGGAGGCCGCGGCCGCCGGCTGGAAGGACGATTCGGCGGATGCAGGCGAGGTGAGCGCCGCATTGTCCGAGCGCGCGGCGCTGCTCGCCGACAGCGCCAGGGCGGCGCCTGCGTTAGCGGACGCCAAGACCGCGCTCGACCGGATGGTGCAGGCCAGCCGCCAGTCCGCCGAACAGGCCCGTGAACGTGAAGCGGTGGCCGCGCGCGCCGTGGCCGCTCTTCGCGAAAACGCCGCCGCCAACCAGGCGCGCCAAGCCGCGGTGGAGAACGTGATCAAGACGGTGGCCGAAGAGGGCCAGCGCTGGCGTTTGTACTACGCCGCCCGGGCAGCCCGAGCGCAAACGGAGTGTTCCATTACCCAACAGACGGCCGCGCCGAAACCCGCCCCGGCGATTCGTCCCGCCTCTAAAGCCCGGTCGAAGGCCGCCCCGCAATCTGCGCCGACGAAGGAGCGCCCATGAGTCTCCTTGCGATGGCCGTCCGCCTGGCGGCGCCCGCCGCTCGAATGCGGCCAAGAGCAACCGCGGCGGCGGGCCTGATTGCGGCCTTGATGACGGCAGGCGGGCTCTGCGCGCAGCAGAATCGCGAGGGGTATCGGAATGCTTTGCGGACGTGGCGGGCCACCGACCCAACCTTGGAAAAAGACGCCCCGATTACCGGCCCCACGGTGGCCGGCCGCGTGCAAAAGGTTGCGCCGGAAGCGGCCAGGTACGCCGCGGCGCGCAAGCAATATTACGACGCCGCCAGAGAAGCAGCCGACCAGCAGGCAGGTGCTTCCAATCCCATTTCCATTCTGGCCGATAACCCCGAGGCAAAGAAATCGGTGGGCGCCTTCGTGACCTCGCAAACGCAGGCACTGACAGCCAGCCTGACGGCCATCGGCGGCGATCCCGACCCCGGCTTGCAGCGGTTGCGGGTGCTACTGGAGCGCGAGCGGGCCGCCCTTGCGGCGCTCAGCGGCGCGATCAAGAATCGCGAAACAGCCGTGGAAGCGGCGGTGAAGGCTGGCCCGAACGCAGATCAAGCGCAGGAGAAAACGAACGAGGCCCATCGAAGACTGGCCCAATCGCTGGAGCAAACCGCGCAAGGCGCGCTGGACCAGCAGGCGGCCTTTGCCGATTACTATCGCCTGCTCATTGACGGGTCCCGTGCCGCCGCGCTGCGGCGCGAACCGGTGGTGGCTGCCTCCGCCGCGGCGGCTCCACGCGTCGTGAACGGGGCGCCTGCGCCCGCCTCGGGTTTACGACCTCTCCCGGCGGTGCCGGTTTCCCGCTACGTGGGCGCGTGGTCGTACTCCACTGCAAGTCCTGTCTTTCATGGCGCGGAGCCCGAATTTGTCGATCTGGCGGTGCGCGAAGCGAGTGGGCAGGTGAATGGCAACCTGTACGTTCGTTTCAAATCACCGCGCGGGGCTCCAGGCGACTGGATCGTACGCTTCGATTTCTCGGGACCATTGCAAACCTCCCGGTACCAATCGTTCCCGCTGGAGACTGCCGAAGGGCTGAAGGGCCGCATCGATCTGATTCCCGGACCGGCCTTCAATCTGCTGGAAATAGCATTTGAAACCGATCCGAAACCCGGCAAGATCCACCTGGGCAATTTCATCTTGGTGAAGAAATAGCCGCTCCCGGCAGCGCGTTAGCCAGCGGCGTTCCATCCGGATGGGCCGCGATTACGACATCCCGCAATTCCATGCTTCCTTCCAGGCGAGGCGCCCCGGGCGGACGTTGATAAACCAGCGTCAGCGTGGCCAGATCAGCCGGGGCGGTGAGCACGGCTTCCTGCGCTTTCCACTGGGGCGATGGGGTGAACGCAAACCGGTGGTCGCCAATCCGCCACGCAAATCCGTCCCCCCGCTGAGCGCTTTCGACGCGGCTCGACCAGCGCAGCACATATCGTTTCCCGGGCGTCAACAGCAGTGTCCGGGCCAGCAAATCGCAAACTTCGGGCTGTTTGCCGGATAGTGTGATTCGATGGACATCCGGTTCGTGAGCCGGCCCGTGGACCACGCCTCCGGTGGACAGCCGGTGCCAAGCGAAGCCGCTCCCTTCGGCGAAGATTCCCGCAGCGCCTGTCAATGGATCGCCACGGCCCAGCAGGCGCCATAGCGCGCCGGCTTCTCCACCCCTGCCTTTGGCGATCATCGTATCGACGGCGGCCTCCAACAGCGGGCGATCGGCGGGATCGTGAAACGCGGCGAGCCGCGCAGCCGCGGACGCCGCCGCTTCCTCCGGGTGTGTCTCCGAGACATAGACCAGATATGCGGCGATTACCTGGTGCCCATCTGGAATCCCTCGCGCCAATACTTCTCCGGCGTCCGAGGTCATGCGCCAACACAGGTCGAACGCCGCACGCCTGTCGCCGTAGGACACCTCCAGCGCACGCTTCATCCATTCCCAAAATTCATCGCGGCGGGTCTGGCGGAAGAAAAAGTTTGCCAGCGTCCAACGCGGTTCGAATTGCCGGTCGACGCGTGCCGCATCCAGCAGCCATCGCTCCGCGCCCGCCGCGTCTCCACGGCTCTCCGCCGCCAACCCCAACCGGATTCTGGGCGTGGACGATCGCGGACTCAGGAACGCCGCGCGCTCCAGAAGAACCGTCGAATTTTGCCCTTCGTAGTCGAGCTGCAACGCATGAAATAGTAAATATTCCGTGTTGTCCGGAAGAATCTCGATGGCACGCGCCACCCCTTCCAGCGTCCGCTCGTGAAATCGCGCGTCCGCCCACGCCAGCCGCGCGGAAAACCAGACCGCTGCGGCCAGCGCCGCTATCAGCGCACCGTTCACAACTCGCGAAATGTAATACACCTGCAATACTGTAATTTCCCTTGCCGCTTCGTGCCGCCGGTTTTATACTCGATCTAGTGAACTCCACAACCGCTCTCATCACCGCGTCGCTTCTGACAACGCTCACGGCCTTTGCGGCGGCCCCCGCCATCGGCGTGGTTACGGCCAGTGGCCATTTTACCGTGGACCGCGCGCGCGTTTGGGGCAACGCGACTTTGTTCAGCGGCGGCAGGATTGAAACGGACGCGGCGTCCTCGCAGGCCACACTGGCCAACGGCGTCACCATCCAACTGGCGGCGAAGAGCAGCGCCAGCGTCATGGACAACCGCGTGACGTTGTGGACCGGCACGAGCCAGGTAGCGTGGACGGGCACTGGCCAGATCGCCGCGCCAGATTCCTATGAGATCGCCGCGGGCGCCTTCGCGATTCGCGGCGTTGGAGCAGCCGCGCGCGTACGAGTCGGCTGGGGCCCGGACGGCATGCTGGAAGTGGCGTCACTCATGGGCAATGCCCGGGTGGCCACCGCGAAGGACGGCCTGGTTCTCGCCTCCATTCCGGCGGGCCGTAAGATGAATTTCGCGATGCAGGCGGCCGCGGGCGCGGTGACGCGCACGGGCTGTTTGGTTTCCAAGGATGGGCGCTATTTGTTGCAGGACCAAAATACGCAGGAAGTGATCGAGGTGACCGGCACGAATCCGAACCTGGCTCCGAACGCCGGCAATCGCGTCATCGTGAGCGGCACGGCCAGCAGCGCGCGGCCGTCCATCAACATCGCCACCAGCGTGGTGAATGCGGCCACGGTCACGCCGCAATCGCAGGGCGGATGCCTGAGCGTCGCCGCCGCGCTGGACGCACGGACCACTCCAGCCGGCGCGCCGGCTCCATCGGCTGCCAAAGCAACTCCGGCACAACCCGCAGCAGCGGCCAAGCCTCCAGCAACCCCCGCACCTGGCGGTGGAGGAGGCGGCGGTGGCGGCGGCATGTCCGCAGGCGCGAAGGTGGCCGTCGTGGGCGTCGTAGTGGGTGGCGGCGCGGGTGCCGCGGTTGCGCTGGCGGGCAAGAAGAGTTCCACCAGCCAATAACGCTGGGGCGGTGCGCGCGAACATCCTTGCCGCCGCCGCCGCGCGCGATTTTTCGAGCGCTGTTTCTTTTCCTTATAATGGTGAGTGTCGCAAGCCACCAATACCTTCGTTGAACAAAACCAGGAGCGGCTGCTCGAAGAACTCAAGCAGTTTCTCCGCATTCCCAGCGTCAGCACGCTTCCCGAACACGCCGGCGATATCCGCCGTGCGGCGCAATTTGTCGCCGACAGCCTGAAAGGCGCGGGCCTGGAAAATGTCGAAATCATCCCCACCGCCAAGCACCCCCTGGTGTATGGGGACTGGCTGCACGCGCCCGGAAAACCCACCGTATTGTGCTACGGACACTACGACGTGCAGCCGCCCGACCCTCTGCACGAATGGATTTCCCCGCCTTTTGAACCCACGCTGCGCGGCGGCAACCTTTACGCCCGCGGCTCGGCCGACGACAAAGGCCAGATGTACATGCATATCAAGGCCGTGGAAGCGTTGCGCGCGGTCAACGGCACGCTGCCGGTGAACCTGAAGTTCCTGATTGAAGGAGAGGAAGAAGTGGGCGGCGAATCGGTGGCGAAATACGTCGCGGAAAATCCGGCGAAATTGAAAGCCGATGTCGCACTGGTTTCCGACACCGAACTGTTCGCTGAAGGGCTCCCTACACTATGCGTGGGATTGCGCGGCTTGATCTACACCGAGATCGAGGCACGCGGCCCCTCGCGCGATTTGCATTCCGGCATGTATGGAGGAGCCGCGCCCAACGCCGTGTACGGCTTAGTGGAGCTGCTTTCCAAGCTCAAGGACGAAAACGGCGTGATTCAGATCCCGGGAATGTACGACGACGTCGCCCCGCCCGATCCCGCCGAGAAAGAAAGCTGGAGCGCGCTGCCGTTCGATGAAAAAGAATTCCTGGACCGTGAAGTGGGCTCCACACGCCTGACGGGCGAGCCTGGCTACCCGGTGCTGGAGCGCGTATGGGCGCGTCCCACGCTCGAAGTCCACGGCATCGCGGGAGGGTTCACGGGCGCGGGAGCCAAGACCGTGATTCCCGCGCGCGCCACCGCCAAAGTCAGCATGCGCATGGTTCCGGATCAGGACCCGGAAAAGATCATCGCGGCGTACAAGAAGTTCGTCCAGGATCACACTCCAGCCGGGATAGAAACGGAAGTGCGGATCCTGAGCGCCGGCCGCGCCATCTCCGTCAACCCCAATCATCCCGCCATCCACGTGGCGGCTGAATCCTTTCGCGACGTGATGGGCAAGGACACCGTGTTCATCCGCAGCGGCGGGTCCATCCCCATTGTGGGCGACTTCGCCAAGTACTTGGGAATTCCCACGATCCTGATGGGCTTCGGACTTCCCGACGACGGACTGCACTCGCCCAACGAAAAATACAAGCTTGCCAACTACTACTCGGGGATCATGACGATTGCCCACTTCTTCGAACAATACGGAAAGGCTCCATACGGACAGTAATACGGCGCTTCCGGTGACCAAGGAAGCGCCGGCGCCACAATCACCCGAGGCCGCCGCACAGCAGCGCGCCGAGGGCGTCATGCGCTCCGCGGGCGTGGTTTCCATCGCGGTTTTCATGAGCCGCCTCACCGGCTTGGCGCGCGAGAGCCTGATGGCCCGCATGTTTGGGGCCGGACTGATCTATGACGCGTTCATGCTGGGCTTCCGCATCCCCAACCTCACGCGGGATCTGTTCGCCGAAGGCGCGCTCTCAAGCGCGTTCATCCCCACCTTCACGGAATATCTGGCAAAGCGCAGCGGGGAAGAAGCCGCGCGCCTGGTCAACCTGGTGGCGACGGCCATTGTCCTGGTGGTGGGCGCGATCTGCCTGCTGGGCATGATCTTCGCGCCGGCGATTGTCGGATTCATGGCTCCGGGTTTCGCCGCGGTTCCCGGCAAGTTCGAAATGGCCGTTTCCATGACGCGCATCATGTTCCCGTTCCTGCTGCTGGTCGCACTGGCAGCGCAAGCCATGGGCGTGCTGAACGCATCGAACAAGTTCGGCGTTCCCGCCATGGCTTCGACGTTCTTCAATATCGGCTCGGTGGGATTCGGGCTCGTACTTGGCATCACGCTAGGCCCGTCTCTACATCTGTCGCGCATTGAAGGGATGGCGTATGGAGTGGTGCTGGGCGGCGCGCTGCAGCTGATCTGGCAACTCCCCAGTCTTTACCGTCTGGGCTTCGGCTTTCGCATCGCCTTCGATTGGAGGCACCCGGGCCTGGTCCGTATTTTCCAGCTGATGGTCCCGGCCATACTCGGCAACGCGGCAGTGCAGATCAACGTTGTGGTGAACACGAACTTCGCGTCCAGCATCGCCGATCCGATGCGCGGACTGGATGGTCCCGTGAGTTGGCTGGGCTACGCCTTCCGCTTCATGCAGCTTCCCCTTGGTTTGTTCGGTGTGGCGGTCGGGTCGGCAACGCTGCCCACCATTTCCCGCAGCGCCGCCGATGGAAACATGGACGAATTCCGCCGCACGCTTTCGAAATCCCTGGCAATGATTTTTCTTTTGACTGTGCCGTCGTCGGTGGGTCTGGCGGTGCTTGGAAAATCCATCATCGGAGGCATCTATCAAGGCGGCCGGTTCGAACTCTATGACACCGAACAAACCGCGATCGCGCTTTCCTGCTACGCCATTGGACTGGCCGGTTATGCCGCGCTCAAGGTTCTGGGCCCCGCCTTCTATGCGCTGGGCGATGCGCGCACGCCCATGTACATCAGTCTTGCCTCCATCGCCATCAACTACGGTACGGCCGTGGCGATGATCCGCTTCACGGGATTCGGCCATGCCGGCCTTGCCGTCTCCACTTCGGCGGTGGCGCTGTTCGGATTCCTCGCCCTGTTCGAAATCCTCCGCCGCAGAATCGCAGGAGTCTACGGGCGTACCTTGGCGGCGACCGTCGGCAAGGTTTCAGCGGCCTCCGTGGTAATGGCCGGCGCCGTGTGGCTCTCCACCAATGCGATGGAGAGCTGGCTGGGCGTCTCCCAACTGGCCCGCCTGGCCGACGTCGCGGTTTCCATCCCGCTGGGCCTGCTGGTTTACTACGTGGTCTGCAAAGGCCTAGGGGTAATCGAATTGGACATGGCCATCCGAGGCTTTACGGGTCCGTTTCGGCGCCGGTTTCAGCGGGCCGTTCCATAGGGGCGCGCGATGGCAAGGGAACTACATCGAGACGCAATCATGATGCGGCCGGCTCTAGACACCTGGCGTATCGATGACGCTGCTGCGGTCCGCTGACGACCGGCCTCAAGGGAGGCGTGCTCCAATACGGAAAAGCAGCCGCCCTGTCTCCCGAGCGGTGCATTCGAACATTGGTTTCGGTTGAATGACTACCGCACGGCCGCCGTCGCCAGCGCAGCTTCCTTCAAGGCCTTGGCCTTGTCGGTAGCTTCCCAGGTGAACGTGTCTTCGCTACGGCCGAAGTGGCCGTAGTAGGACGTCTTGCGGTAGATCGGGCGGCGCAGCTTCAACGCCTCGATCATGCCCTTGGGCGTCAGGCTAAAAGTGGCGCGCACCAATTCCACCAGGCGCTCTTCGGAAACCTGGCCGGTGCCGAAGGTGTTGACCATCACCGAGACTGGCTCGGCCACGCCGATCGCGTAGGCAAGCTGCACTTCGCAACGCTGAGCCAGGCCGGCCGCCACGATATTTTTCGCGACGTAACGCGCCATGTAGCAGGCCGAGCGGTCCACCTTCGTGGGGTCCTTGCCTGAAAACGCCCCGCCACCGTGACGGCCCATGCCGCCGTACGTGTCCACGATGATCTTGCGGCCGGTCAGGCCGGTGTCACCGTGAGGTCCGCCGATGACGAAGCGGCCGGTAGGATTGATGTGGAACTTGGTGTTCGCATCGATCATGTCCTTAGGGACAATGGGATCGATAATGTGTTTCTTGACGTCGGCGCGGAGTTGCTCGGTGGAGACGTCGTCGTCGTGTTGCGTGGAAAGCACCACGGCGTCGATACGCACCGGCTTGCCGTCCACGTATTCCACGCTGACCTGGCTCTTGGCGTCCGGACGCAGATAGGTAAGTTTACCCGCGCGGCGGATTTCACTCTGCTGCTTCACCAGCTTGTGCGCGAGCACGATCGGCAAGGGCATCAACTCTTCGGTCTCGTCGCAGGCGTAACCGAACATCAGACCCTGGTCGCCGGCGCCGCCGGTGTCCACGCCCATGGCGATGTCGGGGGACTGCGTTTGAATGGTGTTGAGAATGCCGCAGGTTTTCGCGTCGAAACCCATCCTGGCGTCGGTGAAGCCGATGTCGGCGATCACTTCGCGCACTAGTTTCGGAACATCGATAATGGCTTTTGTGGTGATCTCGCCCGCCACTACGCAGATGCCGGTGGTGACCAGCGTTTCGCACGCCACCCGGCTGAGCGGGTCCTGCGTAAGCGCCGCATCCAGAATGGCGTCTGAAATCTGGTCCGCCATCTTGTCCGGATGGCCTTCACTCACCGATTCGGACGTGAAAATATGCCGCATTCGATCTGACACTGAATCATTCCTCCAAGG
>CAMAUG010000167.1 GCA_945861255.1 Candidatus Sulfopaludibacter sp. SbA3 | reverse complement strand
ATACCAATCAAGTGGAGTTTGCCATGGTCAACCGGTTGTTCGCCAAAGACCGCAACGGCACCGTGACGGACTTTGTGACATGGAACCTCGCCTACGCCCGCTACTTCGACCCGACGTTCGGCGGCGCCATCGTCCCAGGCGAGCGTAACGTCCTGCAAAGCAGCTTGGACCTCACCGGCTACGCGTTCCTCAACGGGCTGCGCAACTCGTCCCCTATCGTCAGCGTGTTCCGCGTGCAATCGCGCGTGGGGTTGGAGTGGCGCTCCGACTACGATCCCGTGCGCCATGCGTGGGCCAACAGCAGCCTCAACGCCGACGCGCGCTTCCAGCAGGTTTTCGTGTCCCTGGGCCATACCTCTCTGCGTACCGATCCGGTGCTGGCCCCCTACGCCAACCAGATCCGCGGCGTGATCGGCTGGGGCGCCGATGGCCGCCGCGGGTGGAACTACGGTTTCAGCGGCTACTACGACTACCGTGTTGGCGTCCTGCAGTATTCCCAATTCCAGGCCACCTACAACAACGATTGCTGTGGCTTCAGCATCCAGTGGCGCAGCTTCGACCTCGGCACCCGCAATGAAAACCAATTCCGCGTGGCATTCGCCGTGTCCAACATCGGCAGCTTCGGGACCCTCAAGCGGCAGGAGCGGATGTTTTAGGCTAGCTGCGCTGCCACCCCAAAGGCCGCCGCGATACGTCGGAACGGCAGGCCCAGGTGCCCGAAGTCACGAGTCTGGAGGAATCGGCAAGGTCGTCGAAATCGCCGACGGCGTGCGCCCACCTGACGTCCGGTGTAATAGCGCCTGTGCCAAATGTGAGACGGAAAAGTGTTACCGCCGACGGTGTTGCCCTTGAAGTAAAGGACGCCGGCCTCGACCGCTCCGGTTCCGAGCCGCGCCTGTGAGGAGTGGTGTCACGAACGGCTATTCTTTTTTGCTCTTGGCGGGGGCGGCGGCCGCCGGTTTCGCATCGGACTTCGTATCGGTCTTGGTTTCCGAAGCGGTGCTCGACGGCTTGTCGCCGTTGCCTTCGCTCTTCGACTCGCCTTTAGACTCGCTTTTTGCGTCGCCTTTTGTGTCGGTCTTTTCGCCGGTCTTGGCCGCGGGAGGCTGCTGCTTCTTGTAGTCGGTTGCGTACCAGCCCGTGCCTTTGAGCTGAAACGCCGGAGCGGACATGAGCTTCTCCACCTTGCCTCCGCAACCCACGTGCTTCTTCAGCGGTACGTCGGAGAACTTCTGGATCACCTCGAAGATCTCTTCACACTTCGAGCATTTGTATTCGTACAACGGCATAGAGAATGGTTTTTTCTTCCCGGCTGCTAAGGCAATGCCTGCAATGCCTTATTCAGCTGCTCGTCGGTCACGGGCTTCTTGCTCACGTCGTCCGGAGTAAGATCGGGGAGACCGTCGTCCGTTGCACCCTCCGGCTCAGCGGCCGACTCTGCCTGCAGAATGTTCGGCGTGACGCCCGTGTCCTGAATTGCCTTGCCTTCGGCCGGGTAATATTTCGCGACCGAAAGAATCACCGCCCCGCCGTCGCTGAGCGTGACCGTCTTGCGAATGGCCGCGTCCCCGAAGGTATGCTCGCCTACTACTTGCGCGCGTTTGGACTGCAGCAGCGCCGCCGTCGCGATCTCCGCCGCACCCGCGGTGGAACGATTCACGATCACGGCCAGCGGCAGCTTGGTGACGGCGCGGGAGGCCTGCGCCCGGAAGTCCTGACGGCTCGATTTCTGCCCTTGCGTGTAAGCGATCAACCCGCTGTCCATGAAGAGATTCGCCAGCGCAATGCCTTCTTCCTGTGGGCCTGTCGCGCAGTAGCGCAAGTCCAGAATCAGCTTGCGCGCTCCCTGCTTTTCCAGTGAGGCGATCTGTGCCGCCACATCGGCCGAGCGGCTCACCTGCAGCGACGCCACCGTGACGATACCGGTCTGCCCCTGCATGCGTGATGTGACGCTGGGATAAGTTACCATCCCGCGCACGACCGACACTTTGCTCGGTTCGCTTCGCCGGATGCGAATTACGCTGAATTCGACACTGGTGCCGGGATCTCCTTGCAGCAACAGCTCGGCGAATGCCAGAGGCATGTCCCGCGTGGAAACATTGTCAAGGGATTCCACTACGTCCCCGGTTGAAAATCCTGCTTTCGCCGCAGGCCCGCCCGGGACCACTGCTTCCACCACCATGTAGCCGAACCGCTTGGCTAACAGCAGCCCCAGATCGCCCTTCTTGGTGTCTCTGGCGCGTTGATACTGCTTGTATTGGTCCGCATTCAAGTAGCTGGCGTAGGGATCGATCGCCTCCAGCATTCCGTTGATCGCGCCCACTGTCACGGCCTTCATGTCCGGCTCTTCGACGTAATCTCCCTTGATTTTGGACAGCACTTCGCTGTAGACACCAAGGTTCGTGTAGGGTGCGTCGGGTGGCGCGCTCTTGCCGACGGCGCCAAAAACCAGCAGTGCGACGACGATGGTCGAGAATCCAACCACTGTGAATTGAAAGCGGCGTGTCATATAAGACGGACCTAGCCTCACTTTTCCATTCTCAGGATAGCAGAATCGGGCAAGGCGGGAATCTTGTTGCGCGGTTCGTGTCGCCCGCAGCACGGGCGTCCACTTCATCTTCATCAACTCGATGATCCGCCACGCAAAACGGAGGAGGCCGGGAATTCCTTCGGGATGCCCGTGGGCCGTGTCGTGCTGCACACGAAACTCAGCCTCGCGGCTCCGTTATGCCGGTCCCGGCAGGTATTCAGAGGCTCTAGAGTTGTTTAGCGGGGTCCAAGATCTCAAACTTTTCAGGGGTCAGCAGCACGGTACGAACCGCGCCCCGCCCGCCCAGCGGTCCGAGCGCCGTGCCTTTCCAGCGGATTTCGACGCCGCCCGCGTTGCCGATCTTGACGGTTGCGGTCCGCACGCCGGAGAGGGTCTTCGACTCACTCGCTTGAAGGACTCCGGAAAAGATCTGGTGGCCGTTGCTGGTGACCGAAAGCCAGGTAAGTTCGGTGGCCGATAGTTCCAGGTCCGCTGGTCCCTCCGCTAGGGGAGCCCGGGTTTGCACGGCAGCCCGGGATTGCATTGGCGCTTGGGTCTGCACGGAGGGCTGCTCCTGCGCTGAGGGCTGCTCCTGCGCTGAGGACTGTTCCTGTACGGGGGGCTGTTCCTGCGCGGGAGATTGCGTTTGCACCGGGGGTGCTGCTAGAACAACAGTCGCGACCTTCGGCGGCGCCCCGGGAGCCGTGCTCCACCACTGATACAATCCGGAACTTCCCACCAAGGCAATAATGAGCGCGACCGCCGACCATTTTAGGCTAACGGTGGAAAAGGGTGGATGGTTGGTTTCTTCCAGAATGGGATTGATCTCACACGGTGGCGCCGGAGCTATCGGCACCGCGCGCGCGGGCGCCGCGCGAGCCACCGGAGCCTGCGCGGTAACCTCCTTGGGGGCCGCCGGGAGCATGAATCTTTCCACCGCTGATTTCAGCGTTTGGGGATCCACGCCTAGCCGTGCGCCGTATTGGCGCACGAAGCTCTTATAGAAAAATGCGCCTGGAAGGCTCGGGAGATCGTCCACTTCGATCGCGCGCAAGTAGCGCTGATCGAGGCAGAGTTCCGCCGCGATATCCGCGATTTCCAGATCTTGGCTTTCTCTCGCCCTGCGCAGTAGTTTGCCGACAGACACTAGGGGTGGGGGAATCCCCGGAACATTCATATGATAATTTCCGTCCAACCGACCTCATCATACTGCGAGAGTGCCGTTCTTGTTCTCCAGATTCGCCCGTATGACTCGGAGGCCGAGGCAGGGCTATGCGACGCCGCCCGCAGGTCATCGAAGTCCAGGCAGGAGCTCAATCGCGCCGGCTACGCGAACGAGGCGGAGGCGCGGTGGTTGCCACTCGTCACACACAGAAAGGTATTTCGCCCCACTGTTTTTAGCCGATGACGTAGCTCTCTCCGCGCGAAGGCTGCACGGTTTCGATGGCGTATTCGGCTTCGATCACGCGGGCCAGGGCCTCGCCTTGGCGCGGTTCGCCGTGTACCAGGAACACCTTTTTCAGACCTTTGGCTAGGGGGCGCATCCATTCCAGTAGCTCTCTCTGATCGGCGTGGCCGCTGAGTTCGTTCAAGTGCTCCACCTCGGCGCGCAGGCGCATGGGTTCGCCGAAAATCTTGACCTCCGGCTGGCGCTCCAGAATCCTGCGGCCCAAGGTATTTTCGGCCTGGAAGCCGGTGATCAGAATCGTATTGCGCGGATCTTCGATGTTATTACGCAAGTGATGCAGGATGCGTCCCGCTTCGCACATGCCCGACGCCGAAAGAATCAGGCACGGCCCGCGCAGATCGTTGAGTTTTTTCGATTCCTCGGCGTCGCGGACGTACTTCAGCCGGAAGAAGCCGAACGGGTCGTCGCCCTCCGTCAAGAAGCGCCGGGCTTCTTCGTCATAGCATTCGGGATGTTTACGAAACACTTCGGTGGCGTTAAGTGCCAACGGGCTGTCGACGAAAATCGGGATCGAAGGGATGCGCTTGGCGTCCATCAACTGGTGCAGCAGCAGCACCAACTGCTGGGTGCGGCCGACGGCGAACGCGGGCACGATGATCTTGCCTCCACGGGCGGCAGTTCGATTCACCACGTCGGCGAGGAAATCCGCGGCGTTGCCCAACGGCTTGTGAAAGCGGTCGCCGTAGGTGCTCTCCATGATCAAGTAATCGACAGGCGGCAGTTGCTCGGGATCGCGGATGACTGGCAGGCCGGGCCGCCCCACGTCGCCGGAGAACGCCAGGCGTAGACCATCGGCTTCCACCACCATGGAGGTGGCGCCCAGCATGTGGCCTGCCTCGTAAGTGGTGTATGCGATTCCGTCCGCGATATGTTTCCGCTCGCCCAGCGAAACCGCGCGGAACCTGGGAAACGTGCGTTCCGCGTCTTCCACGGTGTAAAGGGGTGCGACCGGGCGGTCATCGCCGCCTGCGGATCTCCGGTACGCGCGGCGCTTGTTCACAAACTCGGCGTCTCTCTCCTGTATGAACGCGGAATCGGCGAGCATCGCCAGGCACAGATCCACGGTGGCGGGCGTGGTGTAGATGGGCCCGTTAAACCCCTTCTGCACGAGCGTGGGTAAATTGCCGCTGTGGTCGATGTGGGCGTGCGAAAGGATGACGGCATCCACGTTCGATGGCTGGAACGGGAACTGGCTGTTTCGTTCGAAGGCTTCCTGGCGGCGGCCTTGATAGAGACCGCAATCGAGTAAGATCCGTTGGCCGCCGGTGCACTCCACGTGATGCATGGATCCGGTCACTGTTTTGGCCGCGCCCCAGAATGTGATTTTCATGTTCCCTTGCCCTGACAGGGCAAGCCGGAGGAGCGGCGCACCCGTGTAGTGTAAAATCCAATATACGAGAGGCCGAACCGAATGCGAAAGCTGATCCTGGCCGCCTTCTGCGTGTTCGTCTTGTGCGCCCCGGTGCTATTCGGCCAACGCAAGCCGGTCACGCTGGAGGCTTTGCATGAGTTTCGCGGCCGCCCGCGCGAGGTTCCCGGCGATCCCATCTGGGCCCCTGACGGTAAGGTATTCGCTTACCGTCAGGGCAAGCGCCTGATGTTGTACGACGTTCCGAGTAAACACAGCCGGGAAATCGCGGCGCTGGAAGCCATGGATAACGCCGCCTTGGCGCCGCCCGCTTTGGAGCGCAACAATTGGGAAAACCGCCGCGTGGATGAAGCGGACATCCAGTGGGACCCCGCGGGCAGGGAACTGCTCTACGCTACTAACGGGGATTTGTTCCTGATCGACGCGCGCGATGGAGCATGGCGGCAGATCACAAAGACGCGCGCCGCCGAGCGCGATCCCAAATTTTCACCCGACGGCAAACGCATCGGCTTCTATCGCGACTGGGACCTCTATGCGCTGGACCCCGCCGCCGGCAAGGAAACGCGGCTGACCGGCGGCGGTTCGGAAACTCTGCGCAACGGCGCGACCGACTGGGTGTATCCGGAAGAGCTGGAACTGGGGACGGCATACTGGTGGTCGCCCGATTCGCGCTCCATCGCGTATCTGCAGTTCGATATAAGCGGAGAACCGCTTTACCCGCACAGCGACCTGCGCGGCGCGCGCGCCATAGCGGAACCGCAGCGTTATCCGCGGGCGGGTGAAAACAATCCGTCGGTGCGTTTCGGCGTGGTCCCAGCGAACGGCGGCAATACGAAGTGGTTCGATGTGGGCGACACCGTGAACCGCTATCTGATCGCCCGCGCAGGCTGGACGCCGAATTCGAAAAGCATCTTTGCCGTGCGTACCAACCGGATTCAGAATGAACTGGAGTTCCTGACCTTTGAGACGTCGTCCGGGAAGGCGTCCACCATCTATAAGGAATCCGACCTGTATTGGGTGAACGTCGAGGGCAGCCCCGTATTTCTGAAAGATGGGCGCCGGTTTGTCTGGACCAGCGAGCGCGATGGTTTCCGCCATCTGTACTTGTACTCGCTCGACGGCGGCGCGCCGAGGCAGCTCACCAGAGGGCCCTGGCACGTATCCGCGATTTCGGGGATCGACGAAACCGCGTCGCGGATCTATTACGTTTCTACCGAAGCCAGTCCGCTGGAGAGGCACTTGTATTCGGTGGCGGTCGATGGGGGCACGCCCCGGCGGATCACCGGGGGTGCAGGCTCCCACCGCGTTTCGATGGCCCCTGGATGCGCCTATTTCCTGGATGTCCACTCGGCGCTGCAATCGCCGCCGGTTGCCACGCTGCGGACTTCCGATGGCGCCGAGATCGGCGTGCATCGTCCGGCGGACCGTCGCTCGCAGGAGGGGTTTGAAATTCTGCCTGCTGAAATCGTCGAGGTCAACAACGGCGGCGTTACGCTCTACGCCAGCTTGATCAAGCCCGCCGGGTTTGACGCATCGAAGAAATATCCGGTGATCGTAAATGTATATGGAGGGCCGCATGTGCAGGCGGTGCGCAACGCATGGCCGGGGCTTACGGTGGATCAGGTTTACGCGCACGCCGGATACGTTGTTTGGCAGATGGACAATCGCGGCACCGCCGGCCGCGGGCATGCGTTTGAGAGCCCGGTCTACCGCAACCTGGGCGCGGTGGAGCTGGAAGATCAGCTCGCCGGCGTGCGGCAACTGTTGGCGATGGGCTTCGCGGATGCCGGCCGCATCGGCGTGACCGGTTGGAGCTACGGCGGATTCATGACGCTGAACATGCTGTTGAACGCGCCGGGCGTCTTCCGCGCCGGCTTCGCGGGAGCGCCCGTGACCAATTGGCTCAATTACGATTCGATCTATACCGAACGTTACATGGGCCTGCCCAAGGACAACGGCACGGCTTACGGCAACACCGCGCTGGCGGGCAAGGCCGGGAATTTGAAAGGCGCGCTGATGCTGGTCCACAACCTGGAAGACGACAACGTGCTCTTCCAAAACAGCATGCAGATGATCGATGCTTTGCAATCGGCGGGCAAGCAGTTTGAGATGATGCTTTACCCGCAAAAGAGCCACGGCCTCTCCGGCTTCGCCAGCCGCCAGATGGATCATGCGATGTTCAACTTCTTCGAGCGCCACTTGAAGGCGAAATCGGTGGGGTCTGGCGCGGTAGAATGAGAGTTTCCCTCCCATGACTGCGAAGTTCATTCTAGTGGCCATCTGTCTGGCCGCCGCGCCGGCCTGCAACCGTGCCGTGCCCGCCAGCGTCGCCGCCACCGTGAACGGGCGCCCGGTCACCTATAGCGACATCGATAAACAGTATGAGGCCCAGTTCGGCGGCCCCGGCCGTTCCGCTAGCGACGATCAGGTTCAGATCCAGAAGCTGGAAGTGTTGCGCACCTTGGTGGACAACGAGATCATGCTGCAGCGCGCCGAAAAGCTGGGCCTGATGGCGGTGGATTCCGACGTGGAAGCGAAGTTCAATGAGCTGAAAGCCCCGTACACGCAGGAGGAGTTCCAAAAACAGATCGCCACGCGCAAGATGTCCGTCGACGATCTGCGCGCGCAGATCCGCAGGGACCTGAGTGTACAGAAACTCTTCAACAAGGAAATTACGTCGCAAATCGAGATCACCAACAAAGACATCGCCGATTTCTACGCCGCCAACAAAGCCAGCTTCAATCTGGCCGAGCGGCAAATCCACATGGCGCAAATCCTGGTGACGCCCGTGGCCGACCCGAACGTGCGGAATCTGAAAAACGACAAAGCTCGCGACGACGAACAGGCGCGCCGGAAAGTTCAGAGCATCGCCGCACGCCTCCGCCAGGGCGAGGATTTCGCCATGCTCGCGCAGAACTATTCGGAAGATCCGAATTCAGCGCCGAACGGAGGGGACTTGGGTTTTGTTCCGGAATCTGCGCTGGAAAAGGCCAATATTGAATTGCGGCGTGCGATCGGTTCGCTGCGCCCCGGCGAAACCACGCCGGTGATC
>CAMAUG010000166.1 GCA_945861255.1 Candidatus Sulfopaludibacter sp. SbA3 | reverse complement strand
CCGCATTTGAAGGACGATCTCGGGCGTTGGATGCGCGAGGACAAGAAGTCAGACGCGCGATTCACCTCCATGGTGGATCTCTACAGACTTCCAAAGGATTTTCCAGGATGGGCCAATTCACGGAACATCAAGGATCCATTCGACCGCGTTCTGGATTTGGAACAACGGCTCGCCGATGAAATCGACGATCGCCGATTCGTGCCGTACATCCAGTTGCACGAGTTCGAGGCCCTGCTGCTTTCCTATCCGGAGGCGTTCGCTCTACAATTTCCCCGACGGACCAAGGACATCAACAAACTCACCGCGCAATGCGCTTCGGCGCCCTCTCCGGAACATATCGATGACGGGCCGGCAACGCATCCATCCAAGCGAATTCTTGATATCTTTCCCGACTATGACAAAGTCTCGGCCGGCAGCATCATTGCCAAAGAGATCGGGCTTGATCGGATGCGGAAAGCGTGCTGTCATTTTGACGATTGGGTCAAACGGCTCGAAGCGCTCCGCTGAGCGCTGCTAAACTAAAGTTTTCAGCGCCCCATGTTCAAATCCCTTTTCGATTCCACCCCCGCGGAATCTCCCGCGCAGGGCGGCGTCAGCCTCCTTGACCGGCTTAAAGCCGGGATTCAGAAGACCCGCTCCGGGCTGATGGAGAGGATCGACGACGCCATCAGCGGACGCAAGGAGATCGACGCGGGGGTTCTGGAAGAGCTGGAATACGCGCTGATCACCGCCGACATCGGCACGCGCACGACGGCCGAGATTCTGGAACGCATCCGGCAGCGCGTGGAGCGCCATCTGGTGGGTGACTCTGCCGAGCTCAAGAGTCTGATCAAACAGCATTTGCTGGAAATACTGGAAGCCACCGAACGGCCCGTGCCGCACGTGGCCACGCCGCCGGCGGTAATCCTGGTGGTGGGCGTGAATGGAGCCGGAAAAACCACGTCCATCGGCAAGCTCACGCGGCGGCTGCAAGCGGAAGGCAAGAGCGTGCTGCTGTGTGCGGCGGACACCTTTCGCGCGGCGGCCATCGAGCAGCTGGAAGTCTGGGCGCAGCGGACCGGCGCGGATCTGATCAAGCAACAAGCGGGTTCCGACCCGAGCGCCGTGGCTTTTGACGCCGTGCAGGCCGCCAAGGCACGCAAGCAAGACTACGTCATCATCGACACGGCCGGCCGGTTGCACACCAAGATCAACCTGATGGCGGAACTCGAAAAAATGCGCCGCACCGTGGCGCGAGTAATCCCAGACGCGCCGCATGAAGTGTTGTTGGTGCTGGAGGCCACCACCGGCCAGAACGGCCTGGCGCAGGCGCGCAAGTTTACAGAAACCAGCGCCGTCACCGGCATCATCCTCACCAAGCTGGATGGCACGGCAAAAGGCGGCGTGGTGGTGGCGATTTCGCGCGAGCTGAACCTGCCCATCCGTTATGTGGGCGTCGGTGAACAGATCGACGATCTGCTACCGTTCGATCCGGAAGAATTCGTGAACTCGCTTTTTGATTGATGAACTCGCATCTTGTAATAGAAGCGCTTGAACTGGCCGCACGCGGGGTGGGCCGCGTGAGCCCTAATCCCGCCGTGGGCGCCGTGGTGGCGCTGGGTGAGGAAGTGGTGGGTCGCGGGTTCCACACCTGGACCGGCGTCAAACACGCCGAAACGCTTGCGCTCGAGCAAGCCGGAGAACGCGCGCGCGGCGCGACGCTGTACGTTACGCTGGAGCCGTGCCCGCACCAGGGGCGCACGCCGCCCTGCGTGGATGCGGTGATCGGCGCGGGCGTCCGCAAGGTGGTCGCCGCCATGCAGGACCCGAACCCGCGAGTGGCCGGCGCCGGCTTCCAGCGTTTACGGGAAGCAGGTGTCGAAGTGGAAATCGACACTGGATGTTCGGAACGCGCGGAACGCCTCAACGCCGCATATGTGCATTTCATGAAAACCGGACGCCCGTTGGTGACGCTGAAAGCCGCCCTGACCCTCGATGGGAAAATCGCCGCTCCGGAAGACAACCAGGGTTGGATCACCAGCGAAAAGGCCCGCGCGCACGTGCAGACAATGCGGTACCAGCATGACGCCATCCTCACCGGCGTCGGCACCGCTGTGGCGGACGATTGCCTGCTCACGGATCGTTCGGGCGAGGAGCGCAGCCGGCCGCTGCTGCGGATCGTCCTCGATTCGCAGCTTCGCCTTCCCGTGGAATCACGCCTGGTGGCATCCTGCAACGGCGATGTCCTGGTGGCCACCACTTCGGCCGGGTCAGTGGAGCGGCGAAAGCGGCTGGAGTCGAAAGGCGTTCGCGTGGAAATGCTGGAGGGCTCGGGCGGACGAGTCGACCTGCATCGCGTGACCGCACTCCTGGCGCGCGAACAATATCTGTCTCTCATGATGGAGGCGGGCGGGCGGGTAAACTGGTCGGCGCTCGAAGCCGAAGTCGCCGACAAGATCTATTTCTATTACGCCCCAAAGATACTGGGCGGCACGCAATCGTTGCCCGTGGCAAGCGGGATTGGGCGGCGGCGGCGCTCGGATGCCATTCTGTTCCACGACGTTCTGATTCATCCCATCGCTCCCGACGAGTTCGCCGTGGAGGCATGGCTCACCAAGACCGTGTGGAGCTGACACTCATGTTCACCGGCATCGTCGAGGAATCAGGTATCGTCGCCGCGCTGGAACAACGCGAAGCCGGCGCGCGCCTGGTGATCCGGTGTTCCAACGTGTTGGGCGGCGCGAATGAAGGTGCAAGCATCGCTGTCAACGGTGTCTGCCTGACCGCGCTGCATTTGACCGGCGATTCTTTCTCCGCGGATCTGGCGCCAGAGACGCTGGCGCGCACCAACCTCGGCGAACTCCAGCCTGGCGCGCGCGTCAATCTGGAGCGCCCCGTCACGCCTGCCACGCTGCTTTCCGGTCACATCGTGCAAGGCCACGTGGACGGTACTGGGGAAGTGGTGTCGATCCAGGCGCTCGGCGACGGTAATTACTGGCTGAAGGTGCGCGTTCCCGCGACGCTCGACCGGTATCTGGTGGAAAAGGGATCGATCGCGGTGGATGGAATCAGCCTGACGATTGCCGCTCTTGAAGAGGGCCCCGTGGTGGGGATCACCGTCATACCGCACACGTTCGCCCACACCACGCTGGGAGCAGCGCGGGCGGGAACGCGGTTGAATATTGAAGTGGATGTGCTAGCGAAGCACGTAGAGAAATTACTGCGGCGCTAGCGTAGCGCGTCGAATTCCCCGCCAGGGAACGACGACAGGCCATGGGCCTGCTCTACTTCGACGCCGATGCGGGGTGTCTCGCGGCCGCAGGCGCACGGCTCGGTGCATACGATCTCCCCCTTTAACGGCAAGCGCGGCGATTCCACGTGCAGCCCGTCGTGGGCCTCGCATTCAAACGCCAGCAATTCGCCGGCTTTTCCAACGACTTGCTCGAAAACCGGCACGTGAAAGGCCCGCCATAGGCGGTCGCGGTCCAAGTCACTCAGCCGCCTCCCGCGAGGGCGCGCGAGCACGATGACCGCGTGCGTCAGCGAGGGGATCCGCCAAGGCATCAACGCGCGAAGTTGCTCGCCCGTGCCCGCGATCGCGGCCGGCTCATGACGCGCCGCCTCCACTCCCCAACCTTCTGGAAACACCCGCACGGACTGGTGCGTAAGAAACGGGACACTCCACGGACTTCGAAACCAGGGTACCAGCACGGCCGTGCGAGGCGCCTGGGATACCGGATAAATGAACGGGTTCATCCGCCTTCGCAAGAGAAATCTTGTGAGCACGTATGTTCGTACGTTTACCCGGCCAAAATTCTCAGGAGATTTTCCGCGAAGATGCCTCGCGCGGCCGCTTGGCTCACTCCCAGTTCATAGAGTGCCCGGGCCTGTTCCTCGAAGACCTGGTGATTCCAACCTCTTGGAAAGTATGAGGAATCCGTGCCGAACAGCAGCCGCTGAGGCCCCACCACTTCCAGGGCCCGCTGAAAGACCTGGCGAAGATTCAGTGAGGATTCCTGGTAGCGCATCCAGCGGTTGGTGCTGGAAGTGTCCAAATAAACATTCGGACACATATCCGCCAACATCAGCGCCTCTCGAAAATAACCCGCGCCAAAATGCGGCACGATGACAGAAACCCCCGGATGGCGGCGAGCGACAACTTGCACGTCTATCGGGTTCGAGAAACGCATGTCGAACGGCGAGGGCAACCCCAGTTTCTCCCGCACGCCCACGCTCAGCACGCCGCAATGCACGAACACGGCGCGGTTGCCCTGTTCCGCCCATTCGAACACGGCGCGAACCTCGTCGCTCTGAATGGAGTACTGGTGCATGGCTGGAAACAGGCACGCCGCGCGAACTTCGGAGAACGTTTTTGGGCTCCACGCCTTGGGGTTCGCCATGGCGAACGCGACAAACCGGTCGGGATGCGCATGTACAGCGGCCAACACGGATTCGTGATCGCCGGGAACGCTCGCGATCAGCGCGGCGCGGTGGACGCCGTGCCGATCCAGTTCGCGCGCCCACGCCTCTGCCAGCGGTTGCGGCCGCGGAGGAGGAAACGTCCAATCGATGCGCGTGCGGATTTCTTCTACCGTCAGTCCCGGCTTCTGGCCCGCCAGAATTTCGAAAAAGCGATGGGAGAAGAAGTGGACGTGCGCATCGGCCACCACTAGCGGTCCCCACGGAGAATCGCGGGCAATCAGTTCACTCATGGAAATATGAGCCCCCCGCTTATGTGGCTTTCACTACGCGGCGCCTTCGCTGCGTGCCAGTTGCGTCAGGCCCGTGGACAGAGCCAGATGGGTCAATCCCGCGACGTTGTTGACGCCCAGCTTCTTCATCATCGTCTTACGGTAGCTGCGAATGGTCTGCTCGCGCAAATCAAGAAGCACGGCGATTTCCTTGCTGGTTTTGCCGTCGGCCACCATGCGCAGCACCTGCACCTCACGGGGAGACAGCGCGTCCAGAGCGGCCGGCATCGAGTTGGATTCCAGGTTGCCGCTCTGAATCCGGCTCAGCAGACGGTCGGAGACCTGCGGGCTCAGGTAAGCCCCTCCACGGGCCACCATGTGCAGCGCTTCCAGCAGGTCAGTCTCGCTGACTCGCTTGAGAATGAACCCCCGCGCCCCCGAGCGGACCGCGCTCACAACGGTGTTTTCGTCGTCGTACATCGAGAGCATGACAACTTTGCACTTAGGATCATGGCGCAGAATTTCGACCGTGGTTTCCACGCCGTTGAGTCCGGCCGGCAGACCGACGTCCATCAGCACCAGCTCCGGACGGTGCTGTTTGACGAACTGCACGGCCTCGGCGCCGCTGCCGGCTTCGCCTGCGATACAAAACTCGGGATCGCGCGCGAGAATGGCGCGGATGCCATCCCGCATGATTTTGTGATCATCCACCAGCAGAACGTTGTACGGCATAACGGATCAAAACAATTGTACTCTTTTTTGTTTCAATAGCGAAGCTTAGTCCAGCGGCGCGCGCGAGCAGCGCCGCCGCCGCCAAGTCCCGCCTGGTGTCGGACGCGCGGCCGTCGTGGTGGATCTTCAATGTCACGCTCTTGTCGCCGGCCGCGGAAACAACCACCTTCTTCACCTTGCGTCGTAAGGCCGCGCCGACTGCTCGCGCGGCCGCCAGATACAGAGCGTCCGCCGCCAGGGGAGGAATTCTGGCGGAGGCTTCGTACCGGATCTGGACCCGGGCGGCGTCGGCACGCGCCAGATCCAGCAATGCGCTCTTCAACCCGGTGCGCCCGGCGGGCGTGGGATCGATGTCGCGGCTCAGGCGGCGAATCTCTTCCATCACACCGTTCAGTGTTTCCAGCAACTCACCGGAGCGAGAGGCAAACTCCGGAGAGTCCAGTCCCAGCAGTTGGAGCTGTAAACCCGCGGCGGCCAACCCGCCTCCAACCCGGTCGTGCAACACGCGGCTGGCGCGCCGCAGCTCACCGCGCGTTTCCACGCAGATTCGCGCCAGTTCGACGGTGCAATCTTCGCCGGTGCCTTTGGTGCGGCGCGCTGTGGCCATGCGTGAATTTTAACAGCCTGGATCGCGGCGGCGCGCTGTCCGCACGGCGCTCAGCGCCCGTTCTTCACGCGGTAGTCTTCCACGTCTAGAATCCGCACCAGCCGGCACATTTCAAAAAGGCGAGAGCGCGCCCGTGCTCCGATGGTTTCCGTCAGTGTCTTCTTATAGACGGCCGTGCCGCCCGCCGAGGTGTAAGCCACCACTTGTCCCGCCAAGTCGGCATCCGGCAGATTGGTGGTGGCGATGAGCGGCTTGCGGTGATTGCAACGGTACGTAATGATCGCCGTCACTGTGTCTTCCACCCACTCCGTGACGCGGTGCGCACCCAGGTCGTCCAGCACCAGAATTTCCGCGTCGAGCGCCGAGCGGTATGCCTCACGGTCGGCTGCTCCCGACGCCGCATCGTAGCCCGAACGGATGCGATCGAGCAGGTTCTGATAATCCCAGAACACGCATTCGTGGCCTCTTTCGAGCAGCGCCCGCATGGCCGCCACGGCCAAGTGTGTTTTCCCCACGCCATTTGACTCGCTTAGCAACAATAGTCCGGGGCGCTCCGGGGCGGGGAATTCACGCACAAATGCCCGCACCTGCATTAGTGCTGTCCCCAGGTTCTTGCGGGCCATCGGAGGCTCGGTGGGGACAATAAAATTGTCCAGCGAGGCATTGAGGTATCTTGGCGGGATGTTCGAATGTTCTTTCAGCGTCTCCGTGCGGGCCGCCGCCGCACACTCGCAGCGTGTGACGCCCGAAAGGCCGGAGCGCTCCACGCGCTTCCAGCCGGTGCCTTCGCACATGGGGCAAACGTCTTGTATTGCCGGCGTCACTGATCTCTCATTATCCGCGGCTGAACTCACGCGATCACCATCAAAATTTGTCCCGCGATAACCGCCTGGCCCGTACCGATTCGCACTTCCATCACTTTGCCGGCGGCAGGCGATCTCATCTCATTCTGCATCTTCATGGCCTCCACCACAATCAACCCCTGCCCGGCCTCCACATCCTGGCCCGCCTCCACCAACACTCGGATTACCCGGCCCGGCATCTGTGCCGCGATGCTTTGCCGGCCTCCAGCCCGGCCAGCCGCGCCGCGTGCGCGAAACACCCGCGGGTCGACCACCTCCACTTCGTACACGCGCCCGTTCACCGCGATGCCACCACTCGGAATCGCCACTGCGGTATAGCTGCGCCCATCCAGCAGGACGCTATAACGTCCCTCGCCGAACGCGTGTATGTCGTACTGGGTGTCCACCACCGGATCCGCTTCATAGCGCAGCTTACCCGACTCGATCGCCATCCGCGCTTTCCGCCCGTCGACCACGGCTTCGTATGTCATCGAAGCTCCGCCTCCCGCCCAGCGCGCAGCCAGTCTGAGTCGCGCGCTGGCGCGGCGCTCGCCTTCGAGGACGACGCCGCGTCCGTCCTGGCCCCTCGTGCGTCGCCAAGTTTCGCCACCAGCGCGGCCACCGCCTCCGCTTTCTGGTCCCGAGGCTCCGGTTGCCGTTGCGCGAAGAAGTCTTCCAGAAACGCAGTCGAAAGCCGCCCCTCACGAAACGCCGGGCTGTGCAGAATCTCGCTGAAAAATGAGGTGTTGGTACGAATGCCTCCTACGACGTACTCGCCCAGCGCCCGCAGCATTCGCGCAACGGCCGCCTCGCGCGCCGGTCCCCAGACGGCCAGCTTCGCCAACAGCGGGTCATACTCGAATGGAACTTCCCAGCCCTCAAACACTCCCGAGTCGAGCCTCACGCCGGGGCCCGACGGTTCCGCCAGGAACGTGATCCGGCCGGGCGAAGGCAGAAACTGATTGTCCGGATCTTCCGCGTAGATACGGCACTCGATGGCCGCGCCCGTCCAGCGCACGTCTTCCTGTTGAACGGTCAGTCGCTCGCCCGCGGCGATCTTTAATTGCCAGTGCACAAGATCCAGGCCGGTGACCAGTTCCGTCACCGGGTGTTCCACCTGCAGGCGCGTGTTCATTTCCAGAAAATAGAAATTGCGCTCGCGGTCCACAAGGAACTCCATGGTCCCCGCGTTGTAGTAGCCCGCGCGGCGCGCGATCTTCAGCGCCGCCTGCCCCATGCGCTCGCGCAATTCCGGATGCTGCAGCATCAGCGGGGAAGGGCACTCTTCGAGCACCTTCTGATGCCGGCGCTGGATGGAGCACTCGCGCTCCCCCAGGTGAATCATGTGGCCGTGCCGGTCTCCCAGCACCTGAATTTCGATGTGCCTCGGCTCCACCACCAGCTTTTCCAGGTACACGTCGCCGTTGCCGAACGACCGTAACGCTTCGCTCGAAGCGTCGCGGGCGGCGCCTTCCAGCTCATCCTCGCGATCCACGCGGCGCATGCCTTTGCCGCCGCCTCCCGCGGAGGCTTTGAGCAGTACCGGATAACCCAGTTCCAGCGCGACGCGCTTGGCGCCGGCCAAGTCCGTAACGGCGGCCTCAGTGCCC
>CAMAUG010000165.1 GCA_945861255.1 Candidatus Sulfopaludibacter sp. SbA3 | reverse complement strand
CTTCGCCCAGAGCGCGCAGGTCGAGCACCCCAAGTTCGGTCTAGGTAGCGTCCTTTCCTGCAATGAAGAGTACATCGTGATCAAATTTGACGATCACGGCGAGAAGAAATTTATCCTTGCCATTGTGCTCCCGAATTTGAAAAAGAGCGACCGGCAGCCTCCCGTGGAAAAGCGCCGCTCACGCAAGAAAGCAGTTCCTGTAGCGGCGCCCGCAGCCGGCTGAGCGGTGCGAGAGGCGAACCGGCAGCGGGCAGTACTATTGGCGTGGAGCGGGCGCACTGTTGCCCACGCCAAAGGTGGGTACCGAAAATTGCCACCTCCAAGACAGGGCCTGGACCGAACCTGTTTTCGCCGAACAGTGTGTTCGTGGATGCTCAAGGCCGGTTGCATCTAAGAATCACCAAGACCGCCAACCGATGGCAGCGCGCCGAAGGATCATCGTTCCGAGCCGGCCGATCCCTGTGGTCTAATGGAGTTTTATTCGTGCATGGCTAAAGGATTACACCGGGGTTGGAAGGCGTTCACGCGTCGCGCCCGCGAATTGCGTTTGATGGCCCATGGGGCGCTGTCCACCAGCCACCCCATCATGGCGCACATCATTCCCATCCGCCGCTGCAACCTTGCCTGCACTTACTGCAACGAATACGACGACGTATCGCCGCCTGTCCCCACCGATGTTGTCATCCATCGGATCAACAAGCTGGCCGACCTGGGCACCAGCATCATCACGCTGAGCGGCGGCGAGCCGATGCTGCATCCCGATTTAGACGAAATCGTCGCCGCCATGCGCCGTCGCGGAGTGATGGCGGGCATGATCACCAACGGCTACTTGCTGATGCCGGATCGCATCGAGCGGTTAAACCGCGCCGGCCTGGATCACCTGCAAATTTCCATCGACAACGTCATGCCCGACGACGTTTCGAAGAAAAGCCTGAAGGTGCTCGACAAGAAGCTGCGAATGCTGGCCGAGTGCGCCGATTTCCACGTGAACATCAACTCCGTGGTGGGCGGCGGCATTCGCAACCCGGACGACGCGCTGGTCGTGGGTAAACGCGCCGTGGAGCTTGGGTTTTCGGCTACAGTGGGCATCATCCACGACGGCGGCGGGCAATTAAAACCCTTGGCGCCGCGCGAGCGCGAGGTGTATCACGAGATGAAGGCGCTCGAAAACCGCCACTTCGCCCGCCTCAATTATTTTCAGGACGCCATCGCCCAGGGCAAACCCAACGACTGGCGATGCCGCGCCGGCGCGCGCTACATGTACATCTGCGAGGACGGGCTGGTGCATTACTGCTCGCAGCAGCGTGGTTACCCGGGCAAGCCGCTGGAGGATTACACGGTGGAGGATATCCGCCGCGAGTATTTGACCGAAAAATCCTGCGCGCCCTACTGCACGGTGAGCTGCGTGCATTACGTGTCATATTTCGATTTCTTCCGTGCGCCGCAAACGCTGCAATCGGCGCTCCCCGATCCGCACACCGCGCCGCTGGTGAAGATTCATTCGGCCAAATAGGCGACAAAGTAGGGCCGGTTCCTGTGAAGCCATTTTTCCTCGGCATGTTGATCGGCTGGATCGTGCTGCCCATGGCCGGGTTCCTGTACCTGCGCTTCGGTTACGTTCCGGTCGCCGTCGATGGGCCCATCATTCCCTTCGAGGAACTGTTGGCCGGTACCGCTGTGCGGGCGCGCGTCGCGCGTGAGGCGCCCGCCAAAGCCAGGCTCGCGGCTACGGAAGAGAACGTCACGGCCGGTGCACGCATCTACCGCGAGCATTGCGTGGAATGCCACGGCCTGCCCGGCTCCACCGCGACGGCCGCAGCCAAGGGCATGTTCCCGCCGCCGCCCCAGTTCTTCGAACAAAAGGTGCTGGGAAATGAGCCGGTGGGGCAAAATTACTGGATCGTTGCCAACGGCATCCGCCTGAGCGGAATGCCCGGCTACAAGGCCGCGCTGAGAGAGGAACAGCTTTGGCAGGTGAGCCAGTTCCTGGCGACGCGGAACGAACTGCCGGAGAGCGCTGCGGGGATTCTGCGGGCAAAATAGCCAGTATCTTGACATCGCTACATCGCTGTATCAAGCTGGAAGCATGCGGACCACGGTCACTCTCGATCCCGATATCTACGAAGCGGCGATGCAAATGTCCCAGACTTCCGGGAAACGGCTGGGCCAGGTGCTCTCCGAACTGGCGCGGCGCGGTTTACGGCCGCCTCCGCCGGCCGCCCGCCAGAAGTCGCGCCGGTTTCCCACGTTCGAAATTCCCGCGGATGCGCCCATGATTTCCGTGGCGAAGTTGCAGCGGATCATCGATGAAGAAGGACTCTTCTAAACTGCTCCTGTTGGATGTAAACGTCCTGCTGGCGCTCGCGTGGCCGAATCACCCCTTTCATGCCGCTGCCACGCGCCGGATGGAGCAAGCCGGGCATCAATGGGCCACGTGCGCGCTCACCCAGCTCGGATTCATTCGGTTATCGTCCAATCCAGCCGCTGTTACGCCAGCGATGACGCCGGCGTCCGCCGCCACGCTGCTTGCCAAAATGGTTCAAGACGCCGCGCATGTTTACGTGGAGGCCTTACCACAGCCCGTCGAATTCACTTCGGCGTTCACGCGTGCCATGGGTCACCGGCAGGTAACCGATTTCTATCTGCTGTACGTTGCTCGCCTCCATAAGGCAAAGCTTCTCACCTTCGACGCCCGTCTCCGAACAAGCGGAGATGCGGAAGTGCTGACTTCCCAAGTCGCCCAATAATTTTCAATCGGATACATTTTTCTGTATATTTATACCGACCAACATAGATGATCTCCCGTAATGCGGATATCACCTGCTCTCAATCTCGGAAGTGCCATAATATCAGTGGAAAACGTTGGCTACAAAAAGTGGTAGCCCACTTGCACTGGTAAAGCCACGGTGAAGTGTCCGTTTTGGGGCGCAGTGAGATGAGGGAGCTTAAGCAACAACTCGTCAGCGCGTTGCTGGTGGTGATGACGGTGGCGGCGGTGGTCGCCGCGGCGATCAACCTCCAGCAGCAGGGCCTGTTTCAGTTACCCGATGACGGGGTGACATGGGAAGAAAGAACGCCCGGTCCCAGCAGCAATCCACAGGTGGTGGCCATCTATGTCGCTCCGGGTAGCCCGGCTGAGAAGGCGGGAATCCACAAAGGCGATGCGTTGGTGACCATCGCCGACGTCCCCGTGCAGAACGGTCTGGACGTTACGGCGATTCTGGCGCGGCTGGGGGCTTGGAAGAAGACCGAGTACAAGGTCCGGCATGAAGGTGTGGAGGTGGTTTCCAGCCTGATTATCGGCGAAGCGCCGCGCGACCGGGCCATATACTACCAGTACGCGGTGGGCGCGGTGTACCTGGCCATCGGGTTGTTCGTCTACTTCCGCCGGGGCGGCGCTCCGCGGGCGCTGCATTTCTTCCTGCTGTGCTTGACCAGCTTCATCCTTTCCACGTTCCACTATTCGGGCAAGCTCAACAATTTTGACAAAGTGGTTTACCTGGGCAACGTGGTGGCTGGATATCTGGCGCCGGCGCTTTTCCTCCATTTTTGTCTCGTGTTTCCGGAGCCGATGAAGGCGCCGCAGTCATTGCAGCGGCTCTTTCACGGGCTGCGGCTCTTTCAGGGGCTGCGTGGGCGGACGCTGGCGGCGTTGGTCTATGCGCCGGGCGCCTTGTTGTTAGCGGCGCAAGTGAGCTTTATCTTCGGATGGGTGTCCACGGCCGCGCCGCTGATCGAAATGCGTTGGTTGTTCGACCGCGCATGGCTGGGAGTCCTCTGCGCCATGTACTTCGCGGGCGGCGTGGTGCTGCACCTGCAACTGCGCCATGCCGACGACCCCATAATCCGCAAGCAACTAACGTGGCTGCGCAACGGTGCGTTCGTGGGTATCGTGCCGTTCGCGGCCATTTACGCGATCCCTTACATGATGGGGGTTCCGCCCACATCCGGGATGAATCTTGCGGTGCTCTCGCTGCCGTTTATCCCGCTCACCTGGGCCTACGCGATTCTGCGTTACCGCTTAATGGATGTGGACATCATCTTCCAGGAAGGCTACGTTTATACGTTGGCCACGCTGGCGGTGCTCGGAATCTTTTACGGGCTGGTTTTTTCGGTGAGCCGCACGGGCGACGTCAGCGGTACGGCGCTGGTGGCCCTCATCCTGATCGCCGCCTTCGTCTTCCAGCCCATTCGCAACTGGATTCAGGAACAGCTGGACCGGTACTACTTCTACAAAGACCGCTACGATTACCGGCGCACGCTGATCGAATTCGCGCGCGAACTGGGCTCGCCCACCGATCTGAGTGAAATGCTGGAAACCGTCGCGGACCGGCTGATCCGCACACTGGGCATCCGGCACGTGGCGGTCTTTGTGTGGAATGAGAACGCTCAGGAGTTCCGTTTGGAGCTCGCCAGCAACCGCCAAGGCCCGCAAACCCAGCACGTTTCGCCCGACTTGGACCTAAGCTTTTTGACGGCCGCGCCGAAACGGCCGTACCTGTTTTTCGAGCGTACCCGGCACACGCTCGACGTGGTCACCCACGATCTCCCGGTCGCCGTGCGGCGCACCATCGCGGAACTGGAACTCACGTACTATCTGCCATGCACGGCGCGCGGACGGACCATCGCCTATCTGGGCGTGAGCCGCACTGAAAGCGGGGACTTCCTTTCAAGCGACGACGTGGAATTGCTGGTGACGCTCTCGGGCTACGTCGGCATCGCCATCGATAATTCCCTGCTGTACCGGTCGCTCGAACAAAAGGCCGAAGAGTATGAGCGGTTGAAGGAATTCTCGGAGAACATCGTCGAATCCATCCACGTCGGCATTCTGGCGGCGGATTTGGAAGACCGCGTGGAAAGCTGGAACTCGCAGATCGAAAAACTGACGGGCATTCCCAGGGCCGACGCCGTGGGGCGCGCGTTGAGCGAATTATTCCCTGCCGACCTGTGCGCCGCCATTGCAGGGGCGTCGAATGGTTCTGTTCATAACATTTACAAGTTCTTGCTGCGCCCTCGAGAAACAACGCTGAACATCGCCGTTGCGCCTTTGATTTCCAGGGAAGGCGCGCACATCGGGCGGCTGATTATTTTCGAGGACATCACGGATCGCGCCGAACTGGAAAGCAAACTGGTGCAGGCCGACAAGCTCAGCTCCATTGGTCTGCTGGCGGCGGGCGTGGCGCATGAAGTGAATACGCCGCTGGCGGTGATTTCCACCTACGCGCAGATGCTGGCCAAGCAGATATCCGGCGACGCGCAGAAAGCGCCGCTGCTTGAAAAAATCGCCAAGCAGACGTTCCGAGCGAGCGAGATCGTGAATTCGCTGCTGAACTTTTCGCGCACGTCACCGACTGAATTCGTCAGCGTGGACTTGAACAAGGTACTCCAGGAAACGCTCACGCTGGTGGAGCACCAGCTCGGCAACGCCGGCGTGAAGGTGCGTGCGTCGTTCGAACCGGTGCTGCCGCGCATCCGGGGCAACGCCGGCCGCTTGCAGCAGGTTTTCCTGAATCTGTTTCTAAACGCCCGCGATGCCATGGAAGGCGGCGGGAATCTGGCTGTAAAGACGACGGTAAAGGCCGGGGGCCGCGATGGGCTGGTCCGCGTCACGATCGCGGATTCGGGCGCGGGCATTTCGCCGGAACACTTGTCGCGTATCTTCGATCCGTTCTTCACCACCAAGGCCGCCAAGAAAGGCACCGGCCTGGGCCTGTCGGTGAGTTACGGAATTGTGCGCGAGCATGGCGGCGATATCGCCGTGAACAGCGAACCGGGCGCCGGTACGCGCTTCGAGTTATCTTTCCCGGAACTTACTCTGAGTACGCCGCCGCTGCACGCCGCGTCTTTATCCAACACGGCAGCCGAAGCCGCCGCGCTGCCGGCACTGACCGCCGAACCTGAACTCACCACCGCAAATGCCAACCTCGCTTCCTGAGCCTTTCGCCGATCTGGCCGCCGACGTCCTTGCGCCTGAAACCGCGCGCGGCCACGTGCTGGTGATCGACGACGAGCCGGATATACGGGAAAGTTTGGAAACGCTGCTGACCTCCGAAGGTTACCGCGTCGATCTGGCGGCCAACGCCGCCGAGGGCATGAAGCGGCTGGAGAAATCGGCGTTCGATCTGGTTCTGCTGGATCTGATGATGCCGGACAAGAGCGGCATGCAGGTTCTGGAAGAGGTACGGGCGCGCGATGTGGAGACGCCCATTTTCCTGATCACCGCCTACGGGTCCATTGAAGTGGCGGTGAATGCCCTCAAGCGCGGCGCCAACGACTATTTCTCCAAGCCCTGGGACAACGAAAAACTGCTGATTGAGATCGACCGCATGATCTCCAAGCGGCGGTTGGAGCGGGAAAACACGGAGCTCAAGCGCGCGCTACGCCAGCGCTATAGCTTCCCGAACATCGTGGGCAAGAGCGAGCGCATGCTCAAGATCTTCGATCTGGTGGGCCAGGTGGCGGGCAGCCGGGCGACCATCCTGATCACCGGCGAAACCGGAACCGGCAAAGAGTTGATCGCGAACGCGATCCACGCGCACTCGGCGCGCGCGGGGCATCCATTCGTGCCGGTGCATTCGGGCTCGGTGCCGCCGGATCTGTTGGAAAGTGCCTTGTTCGGCCATGTGCGGGGCGCCTTTACCGGTGCCGTAGCTTCACGCAAGGGGTATTTTGAAACGGCTGACCGCGGGACCATCTTCTTCGACGAAATCGGGACCATCTCGCTTGAAACCCAGACCAAGCTGCTGCGCGTGATTCAGGAGCGCGAGTTCATGCCGCTGGGGTCGGCGGAAACCGTGAAGGTAGACGTGCGCATTGTCGCCGCCACCAACGCCGACTTGAAAAAGCTGGTGGAGGAGGGGAAGTTCCGCGAAGATCTCTACTACCGGCTTAACGTCATCAACCTGGCGCTGCCCGCCTTGCGGGACCGCAAGGAAGACATCCCCGCGCTGGTGCAACATTTCTTCGACAAGTATTGCCGGGAGAATGAAAAGTACCTGGACGAGCATCGCCGCTCACGCCTTTATTTCGAGCCCGACGCCATGCAGATTCTCATGGATCACTCCTGGCCGGGCAACGTGCGCGAGCTGGAAAACGTGGTGGAGCGTGCCGTGGTGCTGGCCGCGCAACCCGCCGTATCCGCCGCCGTGCTGCCGGAGCACTTGATGGAAGCGCGCGGCCTGCGCATCCGGCGCGATGAGAGCGGCCACCTGGCGGCCGACGCGTCGTTGTTTGAAGTGGTGGCCGATTTCGAGCGCCGTACCATCATGGAGCAGCTTGAAAAGTCCGACTGGAGCCAGACCGCCGCCGCGGAAACCCTCCGTATTCCGCTCTCCACGCTCAACCAGAAGATCAAACGTCTGAACATCGACGTGAAGAAGCGCGGAGCGTAGACCGCATTTAAGGGAACTTGGGCGCGGCTGGTTTCGTTTCTTCACCAGAGCGATATTTATGCCCTCCCGTTACGTCCGTTACCTGATCCCATGCGCATTCGCATTCGCCCTGCGGGGGCAGGCCCCTCCCGCGGCGGCCGAGATCATGGCAAAGGCCGCCTCCAACATGGAGCGAAGCACGGAGGCCCGGAACCGCTACCTTTACGAGCAGGCGCTGCGCATGAAGCTGATTCAATCCGATGGAAAGGTGGCCCGCCAGGAGGATCGCGAATACGAGGTGCTCCCTACCTCGTCCGGTACAAAGAAAACATTGGTGCGGTTCGCCGGATCCTACCGCCAGGGAGCGGGTTTGGTTTCCTACCAGGAAGCCAAGTTCCGGCGGGGTAACCTCGACCTCGACGGCGAGTTGATGGACAGTTTGATCGAATCGCTAGTGGATGATAAGAAATCGAGGGACGGCGTCAAGTTGGACCTCTTCCCGCTGCGCAGCGCCCAGATCCCGTATTATCGGTTCACTCTCCGGGAGAGCAGCCAGGTGGCGGGGCGTGCCGTCTACCGCATCGATTTCCAACCGGATCTGAAGAAGTGCAAGTCCGGCAACGCCGATTGCCCGGGCTGGAAGGGCGAAGCGCTGATAGACCGTCAAGAATTTTTCCCGGTTCGCATTGACACCCACTTGGCTCACGGAGTTCCCTGGTGGGTTCGCACGGCGCTTGGGTCCAACGTCCGGCAGGCGGGCTTTTCCATCACGTACACCCGCCTGAGTGATGGTGTATGGTTTCCAACCAGTTACGGAACTGAGTTCAGGCTCAGATTGTTTTGGTCGTACCGCCGAACCATCACGCTTTCACTCGACAACCGCCGCTTCCGGAAAACATCGGCGGATTCCACCATCGTCTTTGAACCGTAGCCCCAAAATGGCCCAGGCCCACCCCACTCCTGGGAGGGTGGGCGACATAGAAGTGGAATCAGGCCGCACGCCGGGACTCCCAGTAATCCTCGAAGCGACCGTTGAGATGACAACATCGCAGGGCGATGATGGCGTTGGCGCCACGGACGGTCCAGAACATGCCGGATTGTTTGAGACGG
>CAMAUG010000164.1 GCA_945861255.1 Candidatus Sulfopaludibacter sp. SbA3 | reverse complement strand
CGGCAGAAAGCCGGCACTGAGTGCAAAGTACAGCCAGGACAGCAGCCCAAAGCCGCTGCCCCAAAAAATATCCACGATGGCAGCATTGCGCAATTTCGAGGAGGAGGTCGATGTTCCGGCCGGTCCGGACAACAAGTTCGATCTCCGTCCGGACATGGGCCAGCCGGCGCATTTTTACCCACGCCGCCATCTGTTTGTCTTCCGGGTCGACGTGCCGGACAACTGGCCGGCCGACAAGAGGCTGGTGTGGACAGTAACCTCGCATGGACGCGCCGATTCCGCCAGCGGCTGGCTGCAGCCGGAATGGGAAGTGGACGACGGTGTGATCCAGATGAACCTCGGCAACATAGTTGCGCCGCCCGATCCGCCGAATTCTCCTCCTTCGATTACCGTGAGAGGAGACACGTCGGCTGCTGTTGGCCGGGCTTTGAAGTTGACCACTTCCGTGGCCGATGATGGTGTTCCGAAACCGACCAGGCCCACGAACTTCCAGCCGGGTGCGCCGGCGGTGGCGCCGATGCCCATTCCGGTCACCGTGCGGCCCCGCTCCGTGCGCGGGCTGCGCATTCGATGGATTTTGTACCGCGCTCCGGACACCGGCGGCAGGGTTACTTTCGATGCGGGAGGCACGGCGCCCGTAGTCGGTGGTACTTCTGCGGAGCTGGCAACGGGTGCGACGTTCAGTGCCCCCGGAACCTACTGGCTGCGTGCGGTGGCGACCGACGGCCTGCTCGAAACGCCTTACGATCTAAAAGTGACCGTTGTAAAGTAGCGTGTCAAGTGACGTGTGAAGTAACATCTAAAGTAGCGTGCTGAGATAGCGTCCGCTCGCTGCATTTCTCGTCCCAACTCCTATATCGCGTGTATCGCGGCGCAACGCAGCGATATGAACTCCGGACAAGTTAAGCTGTAGAGAGAGTTGCACGGAAATGTGGAGACTTGTCCTAGTCGCACTGCTAACGGTTGTCGCGGCCGCGCAGTCTCTTCCGGAATTGCTGCGCGAAGGGGCCGCCAGAAAGGCCCAGGGCGATGCGGTGGGCGCCCTCACCGCATACCAGCAAGCCGCGAAGATCGCCCCAAATTCGGCCGAAGTTCAATGCGAAGTCGGATTTCTTCTGGCGGTGCTGAAGCGTCCCATGGAAGCCCAGCGGCATTTTCGCGAAACGCTCCGGATCGATCCGAATTTCGCGCGGGCGCGGCACTTACTGGGGCTGTCGCTGTGGATTGGCGGGGAGCGCGAGCCTGCTCTTAAGGAACTCAGGATCGCGGCGCGTCTCCGCCCCGGTGAGCTTGAATATCGTACCCGCCTGGGCGACGCGCTCGTCGAATCCGGACGGCCCGGGGAGGCCGTGCTGCACTATCGCGCGACCGTAGAAGTGAAACCCGCTGACGCCTCGCTATGGAACAAATTGGGACTGGCCTGGCAGCAGGCCGGCGACATGACCGAGGCGCACAAAGCTTACGCCGAGGCGGTTCGCGTGGCTCCCGACAATAACGATTTCCGTAACAACCTGGGCCTGTCGCTGATGGGCACCGGACGTGGTGATGAAGGGCTGGCCGAGTTTCGCCGCATCCTCGAGAGGGATCCGGCTGATTTAACGGCACGCCTTAATGTTGGTTTTGCTCTGACTCAGACATCGGAATTGGACCAGGCGGCCGCGTGGTTCCGTGACATGCTGAGCCGCGACCCCTCCCTAGCCATCGTCCACTACAATCTGGGGTTGGTGCTCAAGCAGAAGGACGAGTTGGAGGCGGCGATCGAGGAACTGCACCGCGCAATCGAGCTTGATCCGGTGCTCGCCGACGCACACTACACCTTGGCGATGACGTTGTGGCAGACCGGCGATTTCCCGGCGAGTGAACGCGAGACGAGCGCTGCCGCCGCATTACGCCCCGACTGGGCCGAGCCATGGTTCTTGTTGGGTACGGTGCGGCGGCAGGCGGGCGATCACGCAAAAGCGGCGGAAGCACTTCGGGAAGCCATCCGGCTGGACCCCAGCACGCCCGGCCCCTTCAATACACTGGCCCAGGTGCTTCGGCTGCAGGGCGATGAGGCCGGCAGCCGCGAAGCGTTCCAAAAAGGCGCGGAGGTGAAGGCCCGCCTGGAGGGACAGCAGGCCGCCGTGTTCAGCGTCAATACCGGCTTCGATCAACTATCGAAGGGAGACCTGCCGGGCGCCGAGCAACAGTTCCGCAGGGCCATTGAAAAGGCGCCCCGGATGGCAAAGGCTCATAGCGGTCTGGCGGAGGTGTTGCGCAAGCGGGGCCAGACGGTGGCCGCCAACCGGGAGCTGCGGCTGGCGGAAACGCTGCAAGCGGAGAGCCGCGCGGCAACGGTTAGCCTGCAAATGGGCGGCCGGTGAGAACCGCTATGTTATTCTCGCCTTAGGAGCGCGAAGGGCGCGGTGCGCACCGCCGAGGGACGCAGGAACAGCCTCGCGCCGCACTCCGTTTTGCACCGGTTCCTTACACGGGTTCGTTAGGAGAGAAGCGAATGGGTCGCAGCCGCCGCCAGTTTATCCGTTCCATCTACCAGGGCGCGGCGATTTTCACGTTTGACCAGATTCTTTCCGCTTTGCCACCGCTCGGTGTTGAGTTCGTCAACGTGGCCCGCGAAGCCGGACTGCGCGCCAAAACGATCTACGGCGGCGAGAAGAAAAACCGCTATCTGGTGGAAACTACCGGCTGCGGCGCGGCTTTTTTCGACTATGACAACGACGGCTGGCTCGACATCTTCCTGGTGAACGGCACGCGGTTCCAACCGGACTGGCGCGCCGGCGACGCTCCCACCAACCGACTCTACAAGAACAACCGCGACGGCACGTTCACCGATGTGACGGTGAAGGCCGGGTTGGTGCGGACCGGATGGGGCCAGGGCGTCTGCACCGGCGATTACGACAACGATGGCTGGGACGACCTCTTCATCAGCTACTGGGGCGAGAACGCGCTCTATCACAACAACGGCGACGGTACCTTCACCGATGTAGCAGCGAAGGCTGGCGTCACCACGGCCGCCAAAATCAACCGCTGGAACACCGGCTGCGCCTTTGTGGATTATGATCGCGACGGCAAGCTGGATCTGTTCATCGCCAACTACATCAACTTCGATCTAAAGACGACGCCGCTGCCGGAAACCGGGCCGTGCACCTATAAAGGAACCATGGTCGCCTGCGGGCCGCCGGGCCTGGAGGGCGGCAAGAACATCCTGTTCCACAACAATGGCGATGGCACTTTTTCCGACGTCTCCCAGAAGGCCGGCATCCTGAACACGCCGGGCACCTATGGTCTGGGCGTCTTGGTCGGCGATTTTGACGACGATGGCTGGCCGGATATCTATGTTGCAAACGACTCTACATCCTCCGCCTTGTACCAGAACAATCATGACGGCACCTTCACCGAGATCGCCATCGCGGCCGGCGTCGCCTACAGCGCCGATGGGAAGCCGCAGGCGGGCATGGGCGTATCCGCGGCCGATTACGATCACGACGGACGCCTCGACATCGTCAAGACCAACTTCGCCGGCGATACCTCCAGCCTTTACCGCAACCAGGGCAAGAAAATATTCGAGGACATGACTTTTCAGGCGGGCCTGGGGAGGAACACGCGTTTTCTGGGTTGGGGCGCGGGCTTTTTCGATTTCGACAACGATGGCTGGGCGGACATCCTGATGTGCAACGGGCACGTTTACCCGGAGGTAGGCCAGCGCGACGACGAACAGGGTTACCGGCAGCGCAAGGTGCTCTATCACAACCTGCGGAACGGCCGGTTTGCGGACGTGTCGCTGGAGTCCGGCCCGGGCATAGTGGAGGCGGTTGCCGCGCGCGGGTGCGCCTTCGGCGATTTCGATAACGACGGCGATATCGACGTGCTGGTCAACTGCATGAACGACGTGCCGCAGTTGCTGCGCTGCGACAGCAAGCTGTCGAACAACTGGCTGAAGGTGAAGACGGTGGGAACTAAGAGCAACCGCTCTGGAATCGGGGCGCAGATCCGCTGCGCCACACCCGACGGCATGCGCCAGTTGGACGAGGTGCGCAGCGGCGGCAGCTATATGTCGCAGAGCGATCCACGCGTCCACTTCGGCCTGGGCGCCAATGCTACCGCGGACCTTGAGATCCGCTGGCCCAGCGGGCACGTCGACCGCCTCACGGGGGTGAAGGCGAATCAGGTATTGGTGGTGAAGGAAGGAGCTTGAACGCTCCTTTGCCGTGGAACTTCGTCACACTACGGTCACTGTCTTTCCTTAGCGCGATCACGCAACGGCGGCAAGCCCGTTCTTCTCGACCAGCGATAGCAGCTTGAGCGATGCCCCGGATGGCTTCTTTTCGCCGCGTTCCCACTTGCTGACAAGGCTACTGGTCACGTTCAGGTAGTTGGCGAAAACGGTTTGGCTGACATGTTCCTTCTCTCGAATCGCCTTGATCTCTCTCGGCTTCAATGGACGGATCGGCGTAAGGCAGGCGTCATCGAAACGCCGCATCGTCTGTTTGTCGATGGCCCCGGCGCCGTGCAAGGCTTCCATGGTTTCATGGATAGCCGCCATCGCATCACTTCGATATTTTTTGCTCATTCGCTTTTTACCTCTTCAAAGTCGCCCTTCTTCAGCAGTTCGCCGAGCTGTTTCTCCGTCAACGCCAGCACGTGTTTCGCGGCTTCCTTGAACTGTTGCTCCTCATCGTCATCGATGTTCGCCCGCTGGCTCTTGGAGAACCCGTACACGAAAAATACCTTGACACCACAGCCCCGGCAAAATCCGTGTCCTTCATCGAGGGAACTCGCATTGTCGGGGCGGCGTTGATTTCACTGCCGGAAGACGAGCTGTGGATCGAGGATTTCCTTCCAGATCCATGCCATGTCTTCTTCACCCGGCTTACTTGCAGCAAGATTGGTCATTTCGTCGTCAAAGCTCCATCGAAGAAGTAGTGCACATGCGCCATATCCCGCCTGCAGAGACCGGACGGTCGCTCAGATCGTGGCAGTTGGCCACCGGGGAGAGTCATGCGAACAGCTCCGCAAATTCGCGCGCGGACACGATCCGCGCGCTGTGGTGACGGGCGAAAGTGAGCAGCCCGCCCTTGTCGCCTGTGACCAGATAATCGGCCTTGCCCGCTTCGGACAGAGCCAGGAGAAAATCGTCGGTGGGATCGGGGGAACGCCGGACGCGCGGCAGCACTCCTACGTCCTCGGCAAGCCCTTTCATTTCGTTCACGAGACGGCCAGCGTTATAGGGCTTGATGCGCTCCGCGATTGCGGGCTTGCGCAGCGTGGCCCGCAACTCGTCGAGCTGCTCGGCGCAGGTCAGGAGCGCGAAATACCCTTCCTGCCAGGCGCGGTAGACCGCCGCCGGGTGTCCCGTTTGGACCATGAGGGCGGAAACCAGAATATTGGTATCCAGCACGACGCGCATCAGGCTTTGTCGGCCTTCGCTTTGGCGCGCCTGTCGTCGCGAACCTCTCGCACGGCATCGTCAATGATGCTCTGCAGTTCGTCAGCGCCGGTATCGGCGTTGCGCGCCTTGATATCCTGGATGCTGCGATGAAATACACGCCAGCGAACGGCCTCTTCGATGAATTTTGAGAGGTCGCCCTTTCTCATGCCCTGGGAGCCAAGGTAGGTGCGCAGGGTGAGGTCGGTCTCCTTGGAAACCTTGATGTTCCAGCGGACGGCTTCTTGCATATGACACCTATACACTCAAGCAGATAAACACTTATACACATATTGTACCTGAAAATGGCCTTAGCTTCCGATTCTTGCCTGAGTCCCCGGCCCTTCTCCTTGACGGAGGGGTGCTGAATCGGCATAATGCGTTCGGGGTTGGTAGCGCGAGAAGGGTATTTGCGAAGGTGAACTTCATGGACGAATCATTGCAACTTATCATCATCACCCGGCGTCCGCGCGTTATCCCGGGAGCCACGGGGAAAGGCTTGTCCACCCTGCCATGACTAGACGCCTCCGCCATAGCGCGATCGCACTGCTGTTCGTCGTGCTCTTCCTCCTATTGTCACTAGGGGCCGGTGGCGGTCCCAGCCGTGAAGAGCGCCTTGCGCAATACCGCAATCTGGGGAAAGCTTTTTATGAGAACCCCACCACGCAGGCAGAGGCCGTCGTGGAATTCAAGAAAGCCCTGGAACTGGCGGGCGGCTCCAATCGCGAGAGGCTTAACTACGGGCTGGCGCTGCTGCGCGCGGGGAAAACCGAGGAGGGCGTCAAAGAGCTGGAGCAGGTGCAGCAGCGCGACCCCACTCTTCCGCACACCTGGTTCAATCTTGGTCTGTACCACAAGAAATCGGGCGACGATCAGCGCGCCGCCGCGCAGTTCGAGCGAATGATTTCGCTGGTGCCGGACGAACCCATCGCACATTATCAACTAGGAACACTCTACAGAACCCAGGGCCGTCTGGAGGAAGCTCGCGTTCAGCTGGAACGCGCCAGCCAACTGAATCCACTGCTCGCCGCCCCGCAGTTTCAGCTCTACAACGTGTATCGCCAGACCGGCCGCGCCGAGGATGCCGGCCGCGCGCTCGAACGCTTCCAGCAGTTGAAGAAGCAGGCCGAAGGCGCGGTCATTCCCGAAGACGTCGACTGGTGCAGCTACGCGGAGATCTACGATCCGCCCGTTGCGGTTACTCCGCCGCCCGCCGCCAACCTCGTCTATCAGGATCGGATTCTGGAGGATCTTGGCGATCCGCGCACGGCGGGACTGGCGGCGATCGATGCAAACGGCACCGGCGATGTGGACCTTCTGGCGTGGTCCACTCGCGGCATCTCGCTTTACCGTCGTGGCGCGGACCGCGCATCGGACGCCGGCCTGTCCGGCCTTACAGGCGTGCTGTTCGTGGCGCCCGGCGACTTCGACAATGACGGTCTGATGGACCTGTGTATATTGACGGAGAAAGGTCCACTGCTGTACCGCAATACTAAAGGCCGGTTCACGGCCAGTCCTGCTGCTTTTCCGGAACGCCGCTTCGAGCGCGCCGTATGGATCGACTATGACCACGACTACGATCTTGATCTGGTCTTGCTGGGCGGTTCACCCGCGTTGGAGCGCAATGAGGGCACGGCGGGCTTCGCGGAACGCACGGCCGATTTTCCCTTCGCCGCCGGACGCCCCACCGGCGCGGCTAAGCTCCGCGTCGACCCGGACAGCAAAGCCTTCGATCTCGCTGTTTTCTACAGCGACCGGCCCGCAGCGCTCTATCGCGACCAACTCGGCGGCCGCTATCTCATGGAGGCTTACCAGGGCGCTCCGGCCGATGCCGTGCCGATGGAAACGGATTTTGACAACGATGGCCGCGTGGATCAGGCGCGCATCTCGCAGGACGGCAAGCTGCATGTGCGGATGAATCGCACCCGCTCCGCCGGCCGCTGGATTCGAATTCGTCTTGAAGGCGTCAAGAGCCTCAAGCTCGCTCAGGACGCCGAAGTGGAGATCAAGGCCGGCGCGCTGTACCGCAAGCAGACATACGCGGGCGTGCCGCTGCTGTTCGATGTAGGCGCGTACCGGACCGTGGACGCCGTGCGCATCACGTGGTCCAATGGCCTGATCCAGAATGAGGTGAAACAGGCCGCGGGCCGCGCCTATTCCTATAAAGAGGCGCAACGGCTCTCCGGTTCCTGCCCGATGATCTGGACTTGGGACGGAAACGGGATTCAGTTCATTACCGATGTCCTCGGCGTCGCTCCCCTGGGCGCGGCCGATGGCGACGGAAGCTATTTCCCGGTCAATCACACCGAATACGTGCAGATTCCCGGCTCGAAGCTGGCGGTGACGGATGGCCAGTACGATATCCGCATCACCGAAGAGCTCAGCGAAGTTTCTTACCTGGATCAAGTGCAGTTGTACGCAATCGATCACCCGTCTGGCGGCGACATCTTCACGAACGAAAAATTCAAGAATCCGCCGTACCCCGAGTTTCGGTTGTTTGGAGTAACGAAGCGCGTCTATCCATTGGCCGCGCGAGACGATCGGGGCCGGGATGTGCTGCCGCAGCTAGTTACCAAGGACCAAACGTATCCGGATCAGTTTCCACGTTCCGAATTAGGTGCGGCGAAGCTGCATACGCTGGAGCTGGATTTCGGGAAATCCGCGCCGGATGGCCGAGCCGTCCTGCTGCTCAATGGCTGGGTGGATTGGCCCGATGGAAGTACGTTTCGCGCCGCATCGCAGGAAACCAAAGGCGGGCTGGTGTACCCCTACCTTCAGATGCAAGACTCGTCCGGGCAATGGAAAACCGTCAACGAAGATATGGGAATGCCGGCCGGTAAACCGAAAACCATCGCGGTGGAGTTGCGCTTTCCCGCCGCGAGCCGTAAGCTGCGCATCGTGACCAGCCTGTGCGTGTATTGGGATGAAATCTTCCTCAGTGAAAGTGCGCAGCAACCGGAAGTGCGGCAGACTCTGGCGCCTCTGGCATCAGCGGACCTGCGTTTCCGCGGGTTTTCCGAAGCCAAAATCCACCCTCGGCGCATGCAGCCTGACACGTTTCTC
>CAMAUG010000163.1 GCA_945861255.1 Candidatus Sulfopaludibacter sp. SbA3 | reverse complement strand
CTGGTGATCTATAACCAGATCACGTTCCCGCTGCAACTGTTCGCCAGCCAGGTGGCGGAATTTGCGCTGGGAGCGATCGGCATCCCGGTGCTGCGCGATGGCAACGTGCTGGAACTGGCCAGCCAGAAGCTTTCCGTGGCGGAGGCGTGCAGCGGCATTCGTAGTCTGCTGTCGCTCTCATTTCTTTCCCTGGTGTACGCGTACTTCTTCGACAACCGCGTGTGGATGCGTTGGACTCTGCTGGCGCTGACCGTGCCCATCGCGATTCTGGCCAATTCCGGCCGCGTGACCATCACCGGGATTTTGAGCGGCGTAGATCCCGAGTTGGCCCAGGGTTTTTTTCACAGCTTGGAGGGATGGATCATTTTCATGATCGCCTTGGCGATGCTGGTGGGCGCGCATGTGCTCATCAACTGGTCCGGACGCTTTCTTCGGCACAAAGAGGCTGGCTTTGTTTAGTTTCGCAATGTTTAACTTTTTCAAGTCGTCCGCCGCCATTGCCGCCACGGCGGCGATCCTGGCGCAAGGCATCCTGCTCTACAGTGCGGACCGTCCCGAAGCGCTGCCGCCTTCGTTGTCCTTGTCGGACATGCCCTTCACACTCGGTTCCTGGAAAGTGACGCAGGAAGGCGTGATCGATCAGGAGACACGCGATGTTCTGAAGGCCGACGATCTGCTTAGCCGTTACTACGGAAATGGCTCGGTCGGCGCGAACCTGTTCGTGGCGGCATTCCGTTCCCAACGCAACGGCAAGGCGCCGCACTCGCCCAAGAATTGTTTACCTGGTAACGGATGGAGCCCGCTCACCTCCGGGGAAATCACGGTGGATACCGGCGCCGCCGGCCCCATCACGGTGAACCGTTACGTGGTGGCGTACGGCGATAACCGCAGTCTGGTGATGTACTGGTATCAATCCCGCGACCGCGCCGTGGCCAGCGAATATAAGGCCAAGTTTTGGGTGGCGATGGACGCGATGCGCCTGAACCGCACGGATACGGCTTTGGTACGCGTAGTGGTCCCGATTGCCGATCGCGATGAGGACGCCGCCACGCGCACGGCCCAGGACTTCATCCGCGCGTTTTTCCCGGCGCTGCGCGAACACCTCCCGTCGTAGAATTGATTACGGAGCCTTGGCTTGCCATGTACTTTCAACAGTTCTATCTCACGTGTCTTTCGCATGCATCCTACATGCTGGGCTCAGAGGGCGAGGCGTGCGTGGTGGACCCGCAGCGCGATGTCTCCCTCTATCTGGACGAAGCGGCGAAGCAGGGCCTGAAAATCAAGCACATCATTGAAACGCACCTGCACGCCGATTTCGTGAGTGGGCACATTGAACTCGCCGAGCGCACCGGCGCGAAAATCTATCTGGGCGCGGCGGTCGAGAGTCCGTTTCCGCACGTCGCTGTTCATGATGGCGATGAAATCCGCATGGGCCGGGCCATCCTGCGCTTTCTTGAGACTCCCGGCCACACGGTGGAGAGTGTTTCCATCGTGTTGATCGACCTCGACCGCAGCGACCAACCCTGGGCGGTTCTCACCGGAGACACGCTGTTTATCGGCGACGTCGGCCGGCCCGATCTTTCCAAGGACAAGACGCCGCAGGAACTCGCCGCGATGCTCTTCGACAGCCTGCACGGCAAGCTTCTAAAACTGGGTGACGATGTAGAGGTGTATCCGGCGCACGGTGCGGGGTCGCTGTGCGGCAAGCAGATGCGTCCGGAGCGGCAATCCACCATCGGCAGGGAGCGCGCGACGAACTATGCGTTGCAACCGCGCTCTAAAGACGAATTCGTGCAACTGCTGACGGCGGAGCTTCCGGAGCGCCCCGGCTACTTCGCGGCGGACGCGGAGCTGAACCGCCTGGGCGCGCACCCATTGGCGGAATTGCAGCCTCTGACGGGCCTCTCTCCCGCCGAGGTGCTGGAGCGCCGGCAGAGCGGCGACGTGGTCCTGGATACGCGCCCAGCAGTGCAATTCGGCGCCGGTCACGTGCCGGGCGCAGTCAACATTCCCCTGACTGGGCAGTACGCCTCCACCGCTGGGGCACTGCTGGGGCTGGACCGCGAAATCGTGTTGGTGGCTGAAGACGAAGGCGCCGTGGAGGAATCGCGTTTGCGGCTGGCGCGCGTGGGCATCGAAAATGTCGCCGGATTTCTGAAAGGCGGCATGCCCGCGTGGGCCGCTGCCGGCCAACCAGCGGCGCAGATCGTTCAAATTCCGGTCGACGAACTGAAACGGGAGCTGGAGGCGGATGCTTCGTCGATTCAAGTGGTCGACGTGAGGAACAAATCGGAGTGGGGCGGCGGCCACATTGCCACCGCTCTGCACAAACCTCTCGCCCAACTGGAATCTCTGCTCGGCGACCTGGACCATACGCGGCCGATCGTGGTCCATTGCAAGGGCGGCTACCGTAGCGCGGTGGCGTGCAGTCTGATTCAGCGGGCGGGGTTTGACAACGTTGCCAATCTCATCGGCGGCTTGGACGCGTGGCAGTCGTTCGGGCTGCCGGTCGCGTCGTAAACGCCCCCCGCTACCGCGACCAATGAAAGCGGTTGACGATCTCCGGCAGGCCGCCCTCGCCGGCTACGCGACCGCGCTCGAAGAAAACAGCGCGCGTGGCCAGGGCCGCGGCGAAACTGGTATCGTGCGTGACCAGCAATTTCGCCTGCGGCAGCGTGCGCAGTAGCGCGATGAGGTCCCTTTGGCCGGGAGGGTCGAGCGCCGTCGTCGGCTCATCCAGCACCAACACCTCGGGCTGCATCGCCAGGACGCCCGCCAGCGCCACGCGGCGCTTTTCCCCGCTGCTCAAGTGGTACGGCGCCCGGTGGAGCGCGCCTGCCATGCCGGTCTGCTCAAGGGCCACTTTGGCGCGTGCGGCTGCTTCCTCCGGCGTCAACCCGAGATTGGCAGGGCCGAAGGCCACGTCTTCGAGGACCGTGGGCAGAAAAAGCTGGTCGTCTGAATCTTGAAACACCAGTCCCACCTTGGAGCGCACCAAGGCAAGGTCGCCCGCACTCACCGAGGCCGCCAGTGGGACACCGCACACCCTTACGGACCCTTCACCCACAAGCAAACCGTTGAGATGCAGCGCGAACGTGGTTTTTCCCGAACCGTTCGCGCCGAACAACGCCACGCATTCACCGGCGCACAAGTGAAAATCCACGCCATCCAGCGCCAGAGTGCCATCGGGATAGCGGTAACGCAGGCCGCGCACGTCGATCACGCGCGGTGCGTTCATAACATCAGCCGCACGGCGAGCGCCGCCAGCGCGAACCCGCACAAGAACACACCATCCACCGTACGGAAGCGCGTGGGAGCCAGAGCGGGAAACGTACCATGAAATCCGCGCGCGGCCATCGCGCGATAGATACCGTCGGCGCGTTCCCAGGAACGCGCGAAGAGCACTCCCACCGCTCCGGCCGCCGCATGGAAACGCGGACGAGCATTGCGCCGGATGCCCTGCCTGCACGCGGCGGCCATCCGCATGCGGTGCGCTTGATCCGCTACCACGAACAGATAACGGTACAGGAACTGAATGACTAGAACCAGGGAGCGCGGTACGCGAAAAGCTTCCAGCGCGCGCGCCAAATCCGTCAACGGGGTGGCCGCGATCACAACCAGCACCGCCAAGCCCGACAAGAAGCTTTTCTCTACCAGCGCCAGCGCGCGAGTCGCGTCTCCCGATAACCACGTGATCAACGCAAACGTCGCCGAAAACGGAAGGATCAGTGCCGCGCGCGCCAACAACGCCGGGACCGGAAGCCGCGAAGCCGCCAGCGCCGCGGATAGGATCACCGCATATCCCGCGACCGCGGCCTGCGTCCACGCGGACGTGGAGGCAATCGCAAGCAGATACACGGCCAGCGCGGCAAGTTTGGCGCGGGCATCCAGCGAATGCAGGGGACTGGACCCCCGGCTCCAGCGTTCGACGATCCAGGTTTCGCGGGCAGCGGACCGCAACGTCAGGCGCTCCTCTGGCGCGCGATCCTTCTTCCGGCTATGACACAGGCCGCATAGAGCAATATCATGGCCGCCAGACCCAGCACTATTTTGGTCAACCGTCCTTCAGGAATGCCGGCGTTTTTCGAGCCGGGCAGCAAGGCCTGCAAGGCGTCGGGCGCGGACGAGGCCACGGCAATGCCCGCGGCCAGCAACCCTGCGGCGCCGAGCACGGCCACGGCGATGGTGACGGGCCGCGCAGGCCGCGCTTCGCGGATCCACAACGGATTCATCCCTTCAATGGCGCGGGTGGCTGCCGCGGTGATGGCGCCTTCGATGACGCCGCTTACCAGAAACAGCCCAGCCGAAAACCACAGCAGTTGCCGCGCCATGGGCACTCCCGATACCAGTAACTCCGCCAGTGCGAGCGAAGCACTCGCGGCCACGCTGCAAAATCCGCCCAGAAAAATAGCAGCCGAGCGCGCCTTGCCGCGGCCCGCCAGCCGGTACGGCAAATAGCCCGCGAGCACGCCCACCACGGCCATGTTGAGGACGTTCGCGCCCAGCACCACCAACCCGCCATCCTGAAAAATGAGCGCCTGCAAGATCAGGATGGCCGTCATCACTACGACAGCCGCCGCCGGGCCCAGCGTGATGGCCAGCAGCGTGCCGCCCACCAGATGCCCGCTGGTCCCCAACCCTACCGGAAAATTGATCATTTGAGCCGCGAACACAAACGCGCCCATCACGCCCAGCAGAGGAATGCGCCGGTCGTCGGGGCTTTCCAGCTCGCTTTGCGCGCGCCGGGCCGTCCACGCCACCGCCGGGATCGCGATGGCGTCCAGGGTAGCCCACACAGGTGTGGTCAGGAATCCGTCGGGAATATGCACTCTTACTTTCGTAGCACGAATCCGGCCGAATCTGCTGGAACCCGGCCTGCCCGGGTGCGCGAGCCTAGCCCCACGCTCCGAATCGGGGTACCGCCCGCTTGCCCCGGCCCGCCACCCTCCGCTACCCTGACGGCATGATCGTCGGCACCGGCGTGGACCTTTGCGAAGTACCCCGTATTCAGGCCGCCATCGCGCGCCACGGGCGGCGGTTCATCGAGCGTGTCTATACTCCGCGCGAAATCGCCTACGCGGAAAGCAAAGTGAACCGAAATGAGCGGTTCGCCGCCCGCTTCGCCGCAAAAGAGGCAGGAATGAAAGCATTGGGGACGGGCTGGAAGGGCGGCGTGCGCTGGCAGGACTTCGAGGTCGCGAATCTTCCCTCCGGCCGGCCCACGCTCAAATTTCACGGCAAGGCCGCCGGGTACGCCGAAAAACTGGGCGTTCGCAACGTGGCGCTCTCCATCACGCACACCGCCCAGCAGGCCATGGCGCTGGTGGTCCTGGAAACCTGAATGCAGCCCGCCGACGGGAAATCCGCTTCCTGGCTTGGAATGCGGCTGGTTTTTTCGGTGGCCGCATTCCTGATTTACGCGGCCATCCCGACGCGGAATCACTACTGGGACGGCGTGGCGTTCGCGTTGGCAATCGAAGACGCACGCGCCTTCGGAGCCGGCGGCATCGGAACGCTTCTGCACCCCAATCATCTTTTCTACAATCTGACCGGCTTCGCCGTGTACCGGATGCTGGGAGCAAGCATCCGCGCCCTCTACCTGTTGCAGTTCATGAACGCGGCTTTCGCATCCATCACCGTATACGTGCTTTTCGGATTGATGGAACGCGCCACTCGATCCCCGCGCGCGGCGCTGTTGCTGAGCGCGTTCTTCGCGTTTTCCGGGACGTGGTGGCGATTCTCAACCGATGCCGACGCCTACATCCTGAGCGTCTGCCTGATGGCCGTCTGCGCCTCGCTTTTGGTATCCGGCAAGAAACCTTGGATGGTCGCGGCGGTCCACGCAGCCGCCATGGTGACTCATCAGCTTGCGGTATTTCTGGCTCCCGCCGCGATCGTCCTGGTATGGCGAAACCGGCGCCGGTGGCGGGACGTGGTTGCGTACGTGGCGTGCGCCGCGGCGCTCACGCTGGCGGCCTATGTAGGGGCTTTCCGCCTGACCAGCGCCGGCGGCGACTTAGGACTGTGGGCATGGCTCACCAGCCATTCCACCGACTCCGATTTCACGTTCAACACGGCTGGGAATGCCTTCGTCACGCTGCGCAGTTGGGGCCAGTTGTTCATCGCCGGACGGCCCTCCCGGGTTCACTACACCGAACCTTTCGTAATGTTGCTGCTGGCTCTGCTGGGTGTTTCGGCAATCTTGTTCGTGGTCGCCGTGCTCCGCATGCGCTCCGTTCCCTCCATCCGGATCCACCACCCCGACTTGTTCATGTTTTCCGCGATCTGGATCGCATCGTACGCGCTGTTTCTTTTCTTTTGGCTCCCGCACAACACGTTTTACAAACTCTTCGCATTACCCGCGGTTGTGCTTTTGGCAGCCAGTTTGTGGCCCCCCGGCCGGGATCCCGGAAAACCGGCGGCATGGTTCGTCTGTACAGTGGCGCTCTTCAACCTGTCCTTCGCCGTGATTCCGTATTCCCGGCCGGATGCCAACGCAGCCATCCAGTTCGCGCTGGACCTGCGGACGCACCTCGGAGACGGAGCCCATGTGCACTACGCAAGCTTTAGCGCGGACGATTGGTTTGCGCGCTACTTCAACCCGCAATCGACATGGCAGCAAACTCTGGAGACCCAGCCGATTGACGAGGATTTGCGCGCCGGCCACGACGTCTGGCTGGAAACCACGGCCATCGACCGCTTCACCGCGTCGAACCCGGAATGGATCGCGGAGCGGACGCGGGGGGCGCAGTGGGTGGAACTGCTGACCGGCCAGCAGCGCATCCGATTCGTGCGCCTGCGCGCCCCGGTCTAGCCCGAAACGGTTCACTTAAGGATTGGTGGCATCCCGGCGCTTCCCACATAACCGTACGGGAGACCGTTAGCCAGGTAGTTGGTTGGATGGGTTGTTGTACCCGCCGGCTATCGGTAAACACTGCGCGACAAGGCTGGAGTTCCGAGTAGGTCGCTCGAAGCGTCCGGTGTACCATGGAATTGGGCGCGCCCTGCCGACGAATTCTTCGATCGATGGGCACGCGACCGGATGACAACCTCTGACTTTCGCGTAACGATTCACATGGTGGCGAGCCTGGACGGCTTCATTGCTCGAAAAGACGGGAGCGTCGACTGGCTTGAGACGTCAGACGAGTTCGCGAGTGGCGATACCCTAGACCCAGGATTCGTCGAGGCATTCCTCAAGACGATCGACTGCTACGTGATGGGGTCGCGCACGTATGAGACCGCGCTTGGTTTTGAGCAGAAGGGGTTGGGGTGGGCATACGGTGATAAACCGATCTTTGTTCTAACCAGCCGCGATTTACCGCGACGGGGGAATACCGTCGAGTTCTACGCCGGCGACCTAGCGCAATTCGTTAACGAGCGCCTGCGGCCGAGGTTTCATAACGCTTGGTTCGTTGGTGGCGGTACAGTGTCTGGAGACTGCCTTCGTCTCGGATTGGCCGACGAAGTCCGTTATTCGATCCTGCCGATCTTGATCGGTAACGGTATATCCTTCTTCGAGAGCCTCGACAAGGACATCGCTCTCCACCTATCGGAGGTCAAAGCTTACAAAAGCGGCATGGTCGCGTTGTGTTACGACGTTGGTCGGCAACATGCCGAGGAGCGAGCGTCGCCCAACCTATGATCAAACGGCGCAGTGTTTAGAAATCAACAGGGCTGTATCGGCAGTCCTCCGCCGCGGAGCGCTCACGGAGACGGTGAAATAGGCGAGACCGGAGCATTGCCGATACGGCGATTTGTAGTAATCTGCCGACGAGAGCGTTATTCGTCGCCACGTCCCGATGTGTTAGACCGAACTCGCCGACCCGGTGGCCTTGGCCCGTGGCTGCAGTGTGTCACGGAGCATGCCGTATAATGAGATTCACCGATGCGGAAGCGGTATCTTTACGGTTCCGGGCTGGCTCTGATGGCCATTCTCCTCACCCTCCTGGGGTGGCAGATGTCATTCACCTTTGGCGAATATGGCCCCGAAACCACGGCGCAAACTTTTGTGTTCTGGGCCGTTTCCACGCTCATTTTCCTGTTGACCGTCACGCTCGGCTTCATGTTGTTCCGCACCGGGGTCAAACTGTACATTGAGCGGCAGGCGAATCGCGAAGGCTCCCGCATCCAGACCAAGTTCGTTGCCGGCGCGTTGGCGCTCAGCCTGCTGCCGGTTGTGTTTCTGGCGCTGTTCAGCTACGTGATCCTGAACCGCAACGTGGAAAAATGGTTCAGTCGTCCGGCGGAAGGCGTGCGCACGAATCTTGCGGACGCGAGCCGCGCCCTCTCCGCGGAAGTGACCGGACGGGCCGAAGCGCTGGCCCGATGGCTGGCCGATGTACCCGGCATCGAAACGGGCGGGGCAAGAGTTACGAAGCTCTGCCGGGATAACCGGATCACCTCGCTCGAGATTGTAACGCGGGACGGCTTCACCCACACACTTTGCCCGGCTACGGCGAGCGCGACAGGCTTATTCACCGCGCGCGCGCCGGTGCGTGGAGGAACGCTTTCGGTCACCATCCGCTCC
>CAMAUG010000162.1 GCA_945861255.1 Candidatus Sulfopaludibacter sp. SbA3 | reverse complement strand
CGGCAATTACACGAAACAGCCCGGCGGTTATTTGCGCGCGCGGGTGTACTTCGGCCTCGCCACCTCCGGCGGGACGCAGGCCATCTACGCGGCATGGCCCACGCGCGAGAAGGCCGACGCGGAAATCGCACGGCGTTTGTCCCAGCCGTCGGACGAAGATGCAAACGATACGCTCTACCAATACGAAGGCGGGCGCGACTACAATCCTGGTCCGCATCTCGAAAAAATCCAGGCGCGCGTGCTGGCCGTCAACTCCGCCGACGACGAGCGCAACCCTGCCGAGCTCGGCATCATGGAGCGCGAGATGAAGCGCGTCAGGAACGGAAAGTTCGTGCTCATCCCCGCCAGTCTCGATACGCGCGGCCATGGCACCACGGGGAACGCGAAGTGGTGGAAGCAGCACCTGGCCGAGTTCCTCCAGACAAAACCGTAAGTCTTGCGTGCGGCACCGTTGTTACGGCCTTGAGTTCGCCGTCACGCCACGGCTGCGGACGCCCGCCTCGGCATGGACCCAACCTCGCGGCGCTCGAACGACTCGCGCGGGCGAACTTCTAATTCAAGGGCCGCTCTGGAAGCGTCCTGATAGTACGCAGCAAACTGCGCATGCATGGGAGCGCAGCTGGAACTGGGGTAAAGCTGCACAAAGAGCTGCCCAACCGCTTTCCCGCGCAGTCCCTTGCAGACTGCCGCCAGATGACGCGCCGTCTCTTGCGTGCATTCCCCGCAGGATAATCCGATCTGCGAGCATTGCTCGGGAGAAACATCATCCATCGGATCGAATGTTGGCGTCGTCATGAATGCTCATTATGCCGTGAGGACTATACCGGGCCAAGTGTTTTGAGGGGGGTTTTTGCCGCCTCTTTTGAGGGTATCCGATACCCCCACCAAACATCGCTGAAATTCAGTTAAGATTTGGGTATCGCTGTTCAATTGAAATCGTATGCGGTGTTGGTTGTTCATTCTCACGGGCGCGGCCTTGGCCGCGGCCCCGCGAAGCCTGCCGGAACCCAAAGCCGAACCCAGGGTGGAGCCGAAGGCGGCGGAATTTCGCGTGGAACGGCGTGCGGTCAACGGCGGAGCCGAATTGTTGACCGTGTTTGGCCACGCGCCGGACGCAAGCGCCGGCGATGATCGCCTCAAGGGCATTCCTCTGGTCTCCGTGTTGCGGGACACCTTGGGCGATTCGAATCCTGAAAACGACCGCTTACGCTACGTGTGGGTGTTGACCGCCGCTCGGCCGTCGGTATTGCAGCGCGTCGCCGCCGCCACCCCGTTCTACTATTGGCGCGCCGGGTGGTTCAAGAATCCGGACCGGATTCCGTCCCCGGTGCTGGATCTGGGTTCGGCCAGCAAACCGGTATGGAATGCGCTGGCGGGCACCATCGCGCAGCTCATGGCCTTCGATCCGAACGGAGCGTTCGTGCGCAGTTCCACGCGCAGCTACCGCAACAACGCGCGCGACCACCGGCAGCTTCACTTGCTGGAGGGCTTGGCCGTGCTCTCCAAGCTGGAGGACGCGCCGGAGCTGAACGAACATTTGACGCAGCCCGAATTGCTGGCGATTCAGGCTCGCCTGGCGCTGGCGGGACAGACGCTCGGAGGCCTGGTGAGCGATGCCAATCTGCCGGAAGCCTATATGAAACAGCGCACCCGCGCCATGGAGGAGCGCGGCCACAACTGGGAGTTGCTGCGGCAGCGCGCCGAAGCCAACGGTTTGTACTTTGAATCGTTCGGACTGAACGGCTCCCAGGCGCTGCTGTGGATCGCCCGGCAGGACGCGGCGGGCAGCCGCGATTTCGCTGGACGATTCCTGAGCATGTCGAATCCTTACGGCGACCCGCGTATAGCGAATTGGGCGGGATACAGCGAGATGCGATATCTGGAAGCAGAGCAACGCTACGTCGAACTGGTGCCGCTGGCGCTTTACTCGCTGGATCATCCCAAGGCGCCGCTGCTGCTGGTGGATTTTCGCGACACGCGCGCCCCCAAGCACCGGGAAATGATCCGGCACGCGGCGGTGGACGGATTGTCCGGTATCGTCGGTTATTCCCGTTGGGGAAACTGGCCTTATTTCGCTGGAACGTCGGCATGGAGCTTCATACGCAGCCGGCACGGGGCGCCGAACAGCCGCCCCGCGCGCATTCGTGCGTATTCGCAGGTGCGGCAGTGGCTGGCGTTCGACCCGCCGCTGGATCCCGCGTTGCGCGCGGATTTGCGGCAGCGTCTGGAGGTCTTAGGTGTGAATCCGCTGGAAGACAACTCGAACAACGAAGTACGTTTCGCCGAGCGCCAGTTCGCCGCGCTGGAACGCTATGTGGAAGATCCGCAGGGACTTGCCGCCCGCCTGGAACGGGATCGGAGCGCTGAAGCGGCGGGGTACGATCACGGACTGGCCACGCGTGCCGGTCTGCGAGCGGCCCACTACGCCACGTTCGGCCTGTACCGGCACCGGGAGCGGGACGCGGTGTCGCTGGCAATTCGAATCGATGCGGCGCGCCGTGCGGGACGGCGCGCGACATCGTTGGCCGCGGATGCCAATCCGTAGCGCGCGGGGTGGGAAAATGGAAACCGGCCGGAAATCTCCACGACGGCGCATGCGCGGTATTTCCCTATTCTTCCGGGTCTGCGCAATCGCGGCGATCACGGCATTGTCCACGTTAGGCGCGGGCGTGGAGCGGGTGGTCATCGTCAAAGTGGACGGCCTTCCCGAGCGCCTTCTGGAACGTTACACGCGGGAAGCGCGGCCGCGCCTTCCCAACATCGCCCAAGTTTTCGGACGAGAGGGAACCTGGCTTGAAAATTTCTATGTCCGGGGGTTGAGCGTATCGTCGCCTTCCTGGTCGCTGCTGGACACCGGACGCCCTCTGCAGATCCACGGCAACGTGGAGTATGACCGCTTCACTCTCCGTCCCTGGGACTATCTGAATTTTTTTCCTTTTTACATCGGCTACGCAATGTCCCGGCGCGTGGACATGCCGGCCGTCGAATTGTTGGACCAACGCGGTATCCCGCTGCTGATCGACCGCTTCCCCTATGAGCAGCGCTATCAGAGCATCCAGCTTCTGCAACGGGGAATCCGCTGGAGCACGCTGCAAGGCGGTTTGCAGGGCAGGTTCACGTCGCGGCCGGCCAAGGCTTTGTTCGATGAATGGCAGACCGGTTTCTCCATGTCCAGTTCGATCTATATCGCGGCTGAGCGGGACATTCTGCGCGAACTCCAGGGGACCAAGGTTCGCTATCTGGATTATTTCGCCGGTGACTACGATCATGTGGCGCATCTGGTCACGGACCCCGCCGTGCAATTGCACGTGTTGCAATCGTTGGACGCACTGGTGGGGCGGCTGTGGAGGGCCATCGGCAGCAGTCCCATGGCTGGTTCCACGGCGCTTGTGTTGGTGTCCGATCACGGCATGAACACCACTGAAGACACGTTCAGCCAGGGCTACAATCTGGTGGATTGGTTCAACGGCGCCGCAGGCGGCGGGCATCACGTGGTCACCAATCGCCACCCGCTAACCGAGTTTAAGCTCAAGGGCCTGGATCCGTTCGTGTCCGAAGTCGTCACGCCCAGCCGCGATTCTTTTTATCTGGCCGGCAAGAGCGCCGAATATCCAACCGTGACTCTAGATCTGGACGGTAACGAACGCGCGAGCATTTCACTGCGCGAGAACTCCCTGAACGTCGTGCACGTGCTGCTGGACCAGTTGATTCAACGACGCTTCACGGGACGGTTGCGCGCGGCGGCAATCGAGGCTTTGTTCGCGCAACTGAATCAGCACCGGGCGGCCTGGGGCAGCCGCCTTGATCGGATCAAGACAGACTTGGCCGCGCTCCGGCTGCGCATCGGCGCCCAGGAAACCGCCGTTGCCGCCCAACCCAGGAAGTGGACGCGCCAGCAGCGCGATCTGGGGCTGGACAAAGTAGCGCGCCGCGAGTTCGAACGTCTGGAGAGATGGCGCGACGACGAGCGCCGTGATTCCCAATATGCCTTGATCCTGGAGCGGCTGCTGGCGTTGATCCCCTCCGATTTCGACCCGGGAAAGTTCAAAGCCGAAGACGTGATCCCCACGAAATCGTTGGGCGGCGTCAACTCCATTTACGATTTGCAGAATTACGTGGTGGGACCGGCGCCTGGAGGACTGGTCCTGGCCGCCGACGGTTCGCTCGATTGGGAGAAGAGCTTTCGCCGGATCGATTACTTCACGGCGCTGAGCGGTATTTCCGTTCGGAACAACGTGCAGAAGGGCGTTTCAGCACACGCGGTGGAATCGGTGGCGGTGCGCGTGCCGCGCCAGGCGCTGGTGCGCGCGTTTCCGGAAGAGGTGGCGATGGAGGACGGCGTCTGGCTGTGGCGTTCCGCGGAGCGCCAGGCTCTTCTGTTGACACGCCACAATTCCGAGGGTCGACTTGAAGTGCGTTATGTCCCCGCCGCGCACATGACACAGGACGCCGCGGGCGACATCCACTTCGAGCGCCCGGAATGGACGGCCGGGTTTCCGTTGGAGCTGAGGGAGGACCTAAAGCTCGATGTTCCTTCGACGGAATGGCTGCGGGATTGGCACGGCGAGCGCGAGTGGCTCAAGGCGGTGCATCGCACCAGGTATTCGAACGGTATCATCGGCCTGGTGGAGGCGATGCTCGATCCGCGGCTTGCCGGGGACGACGATTCCGCCGTATGGCGTCGCGCTCGCCTGCGCACGGATATGGTCGTTTTCGCGCATGATCGCTGGAACTTCAACGTGCGAGGATTCAATCCCGGCGGCAATCATGGATCGCTGTTGCGTGCGTCCACGCATTCCGTGCTGCTGCTGGCAGGAGGCAAGGACACGGGCATCCCCAAGGGCTTCAAAATCGAAACACCGTACGACAGCTTAAGCTTCGTCCCGACCATTCTCACCCTCATGGGAAAGGCGGAACCAACCTTGCCAGGACCTGTGATCGAGGAATTGCGCCCACTCTCGAACAAGCGCTGACGCGCGCGGGCGGAAGGCTTCCGAGCCGCGTTTTAGGCAGGCCCGCAGCCTTTCACTTTGATCCGATCGACACGCCATGGGCCTGCCCTCCAGCGGTTACGGGCGCGCCGGGAATCGGTGTTCCCGGCAGGGTTGGATGCTAAAGTAAATTACAGTGCCGAGCATTTTGCTGATCCCCGCCTACCGGCCGGGCTCCGAGCTTCCACGCCTGATCAGGGACGTCGCAGGTCCGGCTTTTCGCGACGTCATCGTGGTCGACGACGGAAGCGGCCCCGAGTATGCCCACGTGTTCGCGGCTTGCCACGCCACCGTCCTTTTGCACAGGAGCAATCAAGGAAAAGGAGCCGCGCTCAAGACCGGCATGAACCACGTTGCGGCGAAATATCCGGGTTGCGGCGTTGTGACCGCGGACGCCGATGGCCAGCACGCCGCCGATGACATCCTGCGCGTGGCAGGCCGCCTGGAACAGTCCTTGGACAACCTGGTGTTGGGGGCACGGCAATTCGGAAAAGACACTCCAGCGCGCAGCCGGATCGGCAACTATATCGCGCAATTATTCGTGCATGCGCTGATGGGACGGCGGATCACGGACACACAAACGGGCTTGCGGGGCATCCCCGCCAAACTGCTGGGTTTCTTGGCGTCCATGCCTCCGGACGGGTATGAGTTTGAGCTGGAGATGCTCAACGCGGCCAAGCACTTTTCAGTGCCGATTGTGGAGGAGCCCATCCGCGCCATTTACGAGCCTGGAAATCCGACGTCCCACTTCCGCCCGTTTCGCGATTCCTTCCGGATTGGATTTGTTCTGACAAGATTCGGGCTGCTATCGCTGGCCACCGCGCTTCTGGATGGACTGGTTTTTTTCTTCGGCATGCAAACCGGGATGGCGATATCCAGCGCGCAGTTGGCGGCGCGCGCCGCCGCGGTGCTGTTCAACTATCCCATGGCGCGGAGATCCGTATTTCATTCCGGGCAACCGCATCGGAAGACCTTGCCGCGTTACCTGCTGTTGGTGGCCGTGAGCGGGTACGCTTCGTATCGATTCCTCAGTTTGCTGCACGACACGCTGGGGTGGCCGGTGTTGATTTCGAAGGTGGGCGCCGAGTCCATCTTGTTTCTGATCAATTTTTTGGTACAACGCGATCTCATTTTCACCCGCAAATCACCGCATGCACACATGGACGCGGGGCGCACCTCAACAGGGCCGCGGGCGGATCATCAGGTTGCCGGCAAGCCTTAGGCGCACACGAGCGGCTACCAAATATACTCTTTGGCCTCCGCGCGCCGCGCGTAGCTATCCAGGACGTGAACTACGCGCATCCTCTTCAGCTTCGTCGGCGACAGGGCGCCGATGGGCACGTACAAAATCTTGCGCCCCAGATGATTGGCGATCGACTTGAACGTGGATCGCGGAGGTTTGGCGGCGACATAGACAACGAAACGCTCTGTGGAGTAATCGAGCGCGGCCATCAGCAACCGCTCGGGCTTGGTTTCCGCGAACTGGTAATCCGGATCCGCCCACACATCAAAGAGGCGCCGCGGAGGAAGCGTCATCAACAAGCCGCCGTACTCGCCGCGCCCGATGCCCGGTCCCACGATGTTGTCGAAGGGGTGGGTAGAGTAGAACGCCATGTCGGACTCATTCTGATGTTCGCCCAGCCACGTGGTCAAGTATGTGTAGCGATCCTCAGGGTCTTCGTCGAAGATCACCACCACCGCGCCCACCTGGCCCGTCAGCCGGTCCGCCTTGCGCACGAAGATTTTCCGGCGGTGCCAGTTGCGGATGGTTTCGCGGATGTCGATGCCGTCGAGCACGGACGTGGTGAACGGCTCCACGCGAACGCGCTCTTCGGAAAGGATGGCCTTGGCTTTCTGCTTCAGAAAACGGCCATACTCTTCGATGACGATGTCTTCCGGCGGATAAGAGCAGATGGCCTCTCCGTGAGTCTGCTTGGCCCATTCGCCCGGAGTCTTCTCGCGCTTGCGCGGCTTCAGGCCGGTGGGTTTCAGGCGCTGCTTGGGGCGGGGAAGCCGGCGGCGAATGCGCAGCTTCTTCGTGTTGATCCAAATCTCACCGGCGCTCAGCCGCGCGGTTTCCAGCTCGGAGACTTCGTGCTGGGCCAGGTAGCGGTTCGCCATGGTCCACACTTCCCAGCCGTAATTGTCGTCGACGATGGAGCGGGCCGCCACCGCCAAATCGTACACGCCTGCGACCAGGTCATTAGAAATCTGCGCCAAGTTCCTGGTGAAGCGCGCGATCATCCGGCGCTGCCAATGCGCCATCTTTTCACCCGTGCTCTCGCGATACTTGTCCTCGGCTTCCCGGAGCAATTCCATTTGAATGCGCGGGCGGTCGAGTTGCGGAGGCGCGCCGGTTTGAGCCGCCTCCGTCATTCCCAGGCGGCAAAATTCGTAGCGCTCCTGCAAGTATGGATACTCACTGGTGATTTCCGCCAGGCAATCCGGATGCGGATTGAGCAACTGCGGATCGTAGCGCCGGCCGCGCGCCGGTTCCGGCTGCGGCGTCTCCATGGCATCGAGCAGCGGATCAAGCATGTTCAGTGCGACCACCACGGCTGTCTTTGAGTCCGGGTCCGCGCCTTGCAGCTTCCACGCCATTGCAGAGGCGTGGGCGGTCACTTCTTCGGTCGGAGTCTGAGGATATACGCGATAGGCTTCCACGTACTTATCGATGCCGATTTTCTGAACGGCGTAGGTATCCGGGTACGTGTCAGGCAAGTGTGGACGCTCGGCGGAATCCGGCTCCAGGAATATGACCTGCGCGTCGATTTCCTGGGCCGTGCGCAGCGCCTCGACGAACGGATCGCAGGGTTCGACGGGCACATAAATGGCACGCTCGTCCTCGCCGTCGCGAGCGGCAGAGCCGTCATGGTAAAGGATGACCGACATCTCGGGCAGTCGCGCGAGCGCTCGCCGGTAAAGCGGTTCGAGAAATCCGGGCAGCTCCACCGCGACCACGGCGGGTTTCCGCGCGAGCAGCCACTGGCGCAACGCGATGGCGAATTCCATGCGTCCGGGAACCACGGGGAAATAGTGGAGCGGCCCACGTTCCAGGCTCCCCGATTTGAATTCAGCCTCTAGCGGCATAGCGCAGGGCTTCCTCACCCAGCGTTTGCACGATGGCCGTGCGCAGCAGCTCCGCGCGCGAACGTCCCGTGACATCGTGCTCCCACTGCGGGTGCTCCAACTTCTGATGCTCCAGCTTCATGGCGAAGCGCGCGATGTTGATGCCGTCGCGCGCCGTATAGCGCTCATCGGCGGCGTGCGCCTGCTGCAGGAAGTCGGTGACGTAGGTCAACATGTAATCGTCGCCGAACGGAAGATTTTCGCGAAGAATGGCAAGCTCTTCATGACGTTCGGGAAAATCGATCAGAATTTGCGGCTGCAGGCGGGAGTGAATGTATTCGGGCAGATCGAAGGTGCTGGCGTCGTCGTTCATGGTGGCCACCATACGGAATAAGGGATGCGCCTTGATCTTGATGCCGGCGACAATGGATTCCACGTAGCGGCGGTTATCGAGCAGGGGCGCCAGGCTGGCCCAGCTTTTCTCGCTCATGCGG
>CAMAUG010000161.1 GCA_945861255.1 Candidatus Sulfopaludibacter sp. SbA3 | reverse complement strand
AGGTCGCTCGAGTTGCGGCAAATGCTGGAAGTGGAAGGCGGCACCGCCGAATGGCGCCAGATGCTGCTGCGACATGAGTGCGGCCACGCCATCGATCACGCCTACCAATTTTCCAAGCGCAAGGATTGGCAGGAAGTCTTCGGCAGCCCGGAGGTGGAATACACGCCGGAAACGTACACCCCGCAACCCTATAGCCGCGGCTTCGTGCAGAATCTTCCCAACTGGTACGCGCAAGCGCATCCGGACGAGGACTTCGCGGAAACCTTCGCGGTGTGGCTGGCCCATCCCGCCGAGCAATGGCGCCATCGTTACCAGGGCTGGAAAGCGGTCGAAAAACTGGAATTCGTCGAAAGGCTCATGCGGGAATCGGCGGCGGCGAAGCCCATCAGCCGCGGAGGCCGCAAGATCTCCGAAGCCAGGAAGTTGCGCACCACGCTGGCGCGTTACTACGCGGGCCGGCGCAAACTCTACGCGGAAGACTTTCCCGATTTCTACGATGACGACCTGCGTTCGATCTTCGCCAACGGCGAGCCTAGCGGAGAAGGGGCCGCGCGCTTCATGCGCCGCCATCGCGCCGCGCTGATTTCTTCCATCGTCCAGTGGACGGGACAGCGCAAGTACACCGTGAATATGCTGGTGCAAAAACTCATCTTGCGCTGCCAGAAACTGAAGCTCAAGGCGCCCGCGGATGCAGCCCGCTTGCATTTCGAGTTGGCGTCCTACCTGGCGGCACTGGTGACGAATCATTTTTATACAGGCCGGTTCAAGAGGTCCGTCTAGCATGAAAATCATGGTTCTTTTCGACCTTGCGCATGCAGTGAACCCGGATCAGAGTTTTTCGCCGGAGTCGCTTAAGCAACAGGACAAGCCCACCGAAGCGTCCGTATTGGAGTGCCTGGCACGCCTGGGGCACGAGGTGGAAACATTGGCGGTGTACGACAACGTCACTGCCATCGTGGAGAAGTTGAAGGCCTGCGCTCCGGATCTGGTGTTCAATCTAACGGAGTCCTTCCTGCATGACCGCTCGCATGAACCGAATATTCCCGCGCTGCTGGATTTGATGAAAGTCCGCTACACGGGCTCCGGTCCGGACGCGCTGATGCTGTGCAAGGATAAGGCACTTGCCAAGAAGGTGTTGGCCTATCATCACGTACGGTTGCCGAATTTCGTGGTATCGCGCCAAACGCACCCCCTGCGCCACTTGCGGCGATTTACTTACCCGGCCTTCGTCAAACCCGTGGGTGAGGAATCCTCGGACGGCATCAGCAAGGCGTCTTTCGCGCGCGACGAAAGTGAAGCGTTGGAGCGTGTGAAATACATTCACCAGAAGTTCAACTGCGATGTGCTGATTGAAGAATACATTGAAGGCCGTGAGCTCTATTTAAGCGTGCTGGGCAACCACCGGCTGACGGTATTTCCTCCGCGTGAGATTTTCTTCGAGCAGATGCCGGAAGACGCACCCAAGTTCGCCACCTACCACGCCAAGTGGAATGAGAAGTACCGCGAAAAGTGGGGCATCAAGAACGGACCGGCCAAGGAACTTCCGGAACGGGTGCCGCAGCACCTGGAGCAGTTGGCCAAGAAAGTGTACCGCTTGCTGAAGATCCGGGGGTTCGGGCGCATCGACGTACGCCTGACACCAGCGGGCGAAGTGTTCGTGATTGAGGCGAATCCCAACCCATCGCTGGCCGAGGATGAAGACTTCGCGCAATCCGCCGCGGACGCCGGCGTGAAGTACGACGCGCTGGTGCAGGAAATTCTTAACGCCGCCTCGGCTTAACGGCCCGCGCTACGTCTTCCCCGCCAACGGAACAGTCCGCACACGGGTGGGGGCAGTGGAGGAGGCGAGCGCCCGCCGCCACGGACGCCCCCGAGGACGCGCCGACGCGGGCCATTGATCGGGCCATGATGGAGCACTACTCACACATGCGCCGGGATCGACGGTCAAACTTGGGGATCGCGTCACGATTCACGACGCAAGGCCAACCTTTCAAGTGCCATTTTCCACATGGGATTGAAAGAGTTGGCGCGCCCGGAGAGACTCGAACTCCCGGCCTACTGGTTCGAAGCCAGTCGCTCTATCCAGCTGAGCTACGGGCGCGCGTGAAATAATCGTAGCACTGAAATAGAGTGCCACGAGCGCCGGAACCCGGCTCAATGCTGCCTCCACCGAACCCACAGTCGAGGATACCGACTCCTTCGCCTCCCCGGAAGAAGATCGGTGGCCGCCAGGCGGTGCAATTGAGCGGTGCACTGCACCGCTGGTACCAGTTTTCCGCGCTACCGCGGGTGCTGCCGCAACGCTTCGGCCCTCAGCAAGACACTCCCCTCGGTAACCACTCGCTCGCCCGGCTTCAGGCCCTCCAGTACCCTCAACCCTTGCGCGGTCTCTTCCGCTGTGGTTACAATTCTTTCGACGAACCGGCCTGGCTCTTTCTCCACCGGAAGGTACACCACGCTGGTCGAGCCGATTCGTTGCATCGCCGCCTTGGGAACTACGGGCGCCCTCACGCCAACGGGACTGGTGAACGACATGTCCATGTACATCCCCAACCGTAGTGCAAGCCCGGGGTTTTCCACGGCGACCCGAACCTTGGCGGTTCTGGTCTGCGCATCCACTCGCGGATCGATATACTCCACTGCTCCCCGATACGTGCGATTCGGATAGGCCGGGGTCGTGATGGCCGCGCGGGATCCCATGTTCACCACATTGAAATTATCCTCCAGCAGATCGCCCTCGATCCATACCGAGGATAGGTCCGCGATGAGGAACAATTCCTGTCCCTGGGTCACCACTTGTCCCAGGTTCACGCTCCGCGAAAGCACCGCTCCGTCGATGGGCGCGGGAATGTCCAAGGTGGTACTGGCCGGTTTGCCGGCGCGCACGCCGCCGATGCGCGCTTCGTCCAAGCCCAGCAGGAGCAGTCTCTGCCGCGCTTCCTCCACGTGCGCGACGTGGACTTGATGATCCGCCTCCACGGTCTCCAGCTCCTGCCGGCTGGCCGCGCCCAGGCGGACCAGTTCCTGTGTGCGCAGCAGTTTCTTGTGCTCCGCTTCGAGCTGTGCGTTGAAGGCCACGTACGTCGACTGCGCCTCCGCCAGTTCCCGGCTAAACACTTGCGCCAGCGCTTGCCCGCGCTTCACTGTTTGGCCGAGTTCGACGGAAACCTGCTTGACCACGCCTCCCACCAGCGGCGTCACGCGCACCTCTTTGTACGCGTTCGGCTGCACCCTGCCAGGAACGCGAATCTGCGCGCCGACCGCGCTCTCGGTCACCTTGGCGAACTCCAGGCGAATGCGGGCCAGCAACTCCGCCGGAATCGAGATCTCGATTTCCTGCGTTGACTCCGGCGGTGGCGAAAGAGGTCCTTGCATGGGCATCGGCATGGTCATGGGCATCGACGCCGTGGTGGAAAGTCTTGATCCCAGCCGAGGAAACGGATTCCCGCGCCGCCACAGCCACGTTCCGGCGAGAGCGCCTGCCACCAGGACGGCCGCAAGAACGATCGCCCAGCGGCGGTTTGTTTGTTTCGGATTCTGTGTCGAGTCCATGATTGTTTCCTCCTACCAGCGGTCCGCCGCCGCCTGCACCCGGACGGACGCCTGGTAATAGCGGTTCAACGTGTCCGTATATCCCATTTCGATATCGATAAAACGCCGCTGTTCGGCAATCACGTCGAGCAGTTGCGTGCGGCCCAGCTCGTAAGTTCTTCGGATAACCTCCAGATTCTGGCCGGCGCGTTCGCGCACGCCGACACGGTAGATATCCAGGCTCTCTTTGGCTTTTTCCCGCGCCAGAAATCCGGCGGCGATCTCGCGCGCCGCAATCAATTCCGCGTATTCCCTCCGCCGCTTGGTTTCTTCCAGCTCCGCCACCGCCGTCGCAATGGCGCCCTGGTTCCGGTTCCGCACCGGCAGGGAGACGGAGAAGCCGACCGACGCGTAATGGAAGATGCCCTGCACGGGGCGAAGTTGGCCGGTGGCGGTCAGCCCATTCAGGTCGAAACGGGAATCCATGCGCAGATAGTTCGCCGAAATACTTGCATCCGGCCGCGCGTCAGTTCGGGCCAGCTTGAGTCTCGCGTCCGCCACCCGCTCTGCGGCGCGCGCCGAAAGCAGGTCAGGCCGCGATTCCAGCGCCGCTTTGAGCGAGGCATCCTGGTCCAAGGCAAGGGCCTCCGCCTCCAAGGTACCGTTGAGCCGCAGATCTTCCTCCGGCCGCATCCCCGCCAGACTCTTCAGCTCCAGCAGACTCACGCCCAGTTTCGCCTCGAAGTCCACCCGCAATGCGTCGATGCGGCTGACTTCCACCCGCAGCAGATTCGCGTCCAGCGGCGTACCTGACCCCTGGTCGGCGCGGATTTGGGTAAGCTCCAAGGCTTTTCGATTCAGCGCGAGCAGATCCTTCGTGAATTGCACGTTGCGCGTCGCCGCCAGCGCTTCACCGAACTTCGACGCCACCACCTCGCGGAGCCGCCGTTGATTTTCGGCTTGATCGAATTCCGATACCCGCACGCGTCCGGCGGCCACTTCCACGCGCCGGTCGCGCCGGTGAAACAGCTCCAGCGGGACCGATCCTCCGATCATGAAGTTATTCATCCCTCCGGACATCTCTTGCGCGTCGTTGAATTCCAATGAGGGATTCGGCCGTAACCGTGCCTGGCTCAGGCCGCCCCGCGCCGCCGCCACCTGCTGCCGCGCTGCCAGCAATTCTCCGTTGCGTTCGAGCGCCAGCGCCATGATTTCCTCCACGGTTCGTCCCCCGCCGGCGTTCTGGCTCCAACTGGTAGCCGATCCAAATACGAGAAATGCAAGTAGCGAAATAGGTTTGTTCATCATGTTTCACCGCACAAGTTCACCGCACAAGTTCACCGCACAAGTTCACCGCACATTGCTATTGAATGTAGTGCTCCCTCGCCCCGCCGGACCATCCCACCGCACCTCGAAGCGCCAGGAGCCGCTCATGGCGAAATCCCCTTTGACCGCATACTGCCCAGTGGATCCTGCCGGCTGGACTTCAATAGGCGCCGTCATGGGAGCCATGCCCGGCATGGACATGGATGCGCTGAGCGTAACCGTTCCCGGATCCACCGCTTGGTTGTTGGCAGTGCGGAACGCAATCACAAAATTGTTCTGTCCCTGCGCCAGATTCCCAGTTCCACTTAAGAGGGTGATGACAAGGTCCCCAGCCCGGTAGGATTGAACTTCCGTCGCCATGGGGGCAGTAGTTTTCGTGCATCCGGTCGCGAGCAGCAGCGCCGCGGCGAGCGTCATGATGCCGATTTTCATGAGTTGACTCCTGTGGATTTTCTCGCGGCTTTCCGAAGCTCCCGCTCTCTCAGCCACAAGAAGATAACGGGGGTAACGATCAGGACATGGATGAGCGAACTCACCATGCCCCCAAGAACCGGCGTCGCGAGCGGTTTGATGACTTCCGCTCCCACGCGCTGGCTCCACATGATGGGGAGCAGTCCCGCGACAATAGTGGAGACGGTCATCACTTTCGGCCGCAGCCGCAGTAGGGCGCCTTCCATCACGGCTTCGCGCAGATCCGCAACCGTGAATCCAGCGCCTTGTTCGCGCCGCCTTCTGGCGACGGCCTCCTCCAGGTAGATGACCATCACCATGCCGGTTTGCACCGCGGTTCCAAACAGCGCGATAAACCCGACCCATACCGCCACGCTGAAGTTGTAACCGAGCAGGTAAAGCAGATAGACTCCGCCGGTCAGTGCGAAGGGAACCGCCATCAGAACGTGAGCAGCTTCCAGGAACGACCGGTAGGTCAAAAACAGGAGGATGTAGATAACGCCCAGAACAATGGGAAACACCAGCGTCAGACGTTGGCGCGCGCGTTCCTGATTTTCGTACTGGCCGCTCCAGCCCAGATAATAACCGGTGGGAAGGCTGACCTTCGCGGGGATCGCGCGCCGGGCTTCTTCGATAAACCCGCCGATGTCACGGCCGCGGACGTTGAGGAGCACCGCTACCACCAGCAGGCCGTTCTCACTGTTGACCATGGCGGGACCGCTCGAAGGCCGTATGGACGCAAGACGGCTCAACGGAATCTGCGCGCCGTCCGGAGCGGCTACCAGAATTCCCTCCAACGCGTGAACGTCTTTCCGGTACTCCGGTGCGTAGCGCACCCTAACGGGGAAGCGCCGGCGGCCCTCGATGGTGGTCGTCAGATTCTTCTCACCGATGGCGGTCTCAATCACGTCCTGAATGTCGCCGGCGTTGATGCCGTAACGCGCCGCCGCTTGCCGGTCGATCTTGATATCGGTGTAAAGCGCCCCGGTGACCTGCTCGGCATAAACGTCCCGCGCGCCGGGGATTTGCCGGAGCGCTTCGGCGATCTCGCGGGCCTTCTGCTCCAACGTTTTCAGATCCGCGCCAAAAACCTTCACTCCCAGCTCGGAGCGGATTCCGGTGGTAAGCATGTCGATCCGGTTGATGATCGGCATCGTCCAGATGTTCGCCACTCCCGGGATCGCCACGGCCCGGTCCATCTCGTTCTTCAGTCTTTCAATCGTCATCCCCGGCCGCCATTGTTCGCGCGGCTTGAGGTGCACGATGGTTTCGGTCATGTTCAGAGCGGCTGGGTCGGTCGCGGTGTCGGCACGCGCCACCTTCGCCACCACCCAAGCCACTTCCGGAAATTGCTCAATGATGCGATCCTGCCGCACTGCGATGTTGACGTTCTCTGGAAGCGAAATGCTGGGATCGGCGATCGGCATGAACATCAGATCGCCTTCATTGAGCGGTGGCATGAACTCGCTGCCGATGCGCGTACCCAGAAATAGCGCTCCGCCGAACAGGCCCAGCGCCAGCAGCAGGACTATGGCGCGATGGCGTAGCGCCCATCGCAGTACGGGCCGGTAGAGCCACCGCAATGCTCGCATCACGGGATTGTCCTCCTCGCGATGTATCTTGCCGCGCAGCAGCAGCGTGCACAGCACCGGAACCAGTGACACCGCGATCACCGTGGCGCTGGCCATCGCCGCCGTTTTGGCGAACGCCAGCGGGTGAAACAGCTTGCCTTCCTGGCCCGTCAGCGCGAAAACCGGAATGAAGGCCAGCAGGATGATCGCCATGGAAAAGAAAATCGGGCGCCCCACCAGCTTGGTGGACGCCAGAATCGTTTCCCACACCGCCTGCCGGTCGCGCGGATCGACGCCCGCGCGCTCTACGTGCCGGAACGCATTTTCAGTGACGACGATGCCCGCGTCCACCAGCACTCCGATCGCGATGGCGATCCCGGCCAACGACATGATGTTGGCCGTGACGTCCAGGTAGTAGAGCATTAGGAACGAGCTCAACACTGCCAGCGGCAGCGGTAGGGTGACGATCAGAATGCTTCGAAAATGGGCCAGAAAAATGACGTGCGCGAGCGTGACCAGGAGGATTTCCTCCAGCAAGGCCACGCGCAGAGTGTCGACGGTCTGATCGATGAGCGTGGACCGGTCATAGAACGGAACGATCCTCACGCCCTCGGGAAGACCAGCCTGCAAGTCCTGAATTTTGGCTTTCACGCGGTCGATTAGTTCGCGCGGGTTTACGCCGCTCCGCGCCACCACCACCCCACCCACCGCTTCGCGCCCGCCCTTGACCAGCGACGCCACGCGGAATGCATTGCCGATATGAACGCCGGCCAGATCGCGCACGTAGATGGGTGCCCCCGCTTTCGCTCCCACCACGATGTTTTCGATATCGCCAACCGATTGAATCAAGCCGAGGCCCCGCACGCTGCTCCACGTGCCGTTCGATTCCAACACATTGCCGCCCACGTTTTGATTACTACGGATCACCGCCTCCACCACGCGGCCAAGCGGCAAGCCATACGTGCGCAGCCGGTTGGGATCGACGTCAATCTGGTATTGCTGAACTTCGCCGCCTACGCTGGCTACCTCCGCAACGCCGGGCACTGAATTGAGCTGATAACGGATGAACCAGTCCTGCAGCGTTCGCAGTTCGCGGAGATCGTGGCGGGAGCTCTCCACCGTGTACCAGAAAATATGGCCGACGCCGGTGGCGTCCGGCCCGAGGATGGGAGTGACGCCCGGTGGCATCTGCTTGCTCACCAGATTCAGCCGTTCCAAGACGCGCGTCCGGGCGAAATACAAATCGACGTTGTCTTCGAAGATGACGAAAATCATCGAAAAACCGAAAGCGGAGCTGGAACGCACCACACGCACTCCTGGCAGGCCCTGCAGATTCACGGTGAGCGGATAGGTCACCTGATCTTCCACTTCCTGCGGACTACGGCCCGTCCAGTCGGTGAAGACAATCACCTGGTTGTCGCTCAAGTCCGGGATCGCATCGACGGGGCTCCGCATCAGCGCCCAGTAGCCCCAGGCCGCGATACCGCAATAGAACGCAATAGTGAGGAATCGGTTCCTCAACGACCACTCAATCACACGATCGATCAAAACTACCTCCCCTGCTGGACAAAAGTGACCAGGGCAACGTTGCCCAAGGCACACGACCGCCGTTACCGGCGGGCCTGGCAAAGCGGGCAGGAGTGGATCAGATGAGGAGAGACGCGTTCAGAATGCGCAGATCGGGCGGCGAGTCCCAGACAGCGCCGGCGCCGACGGACATG
>CAMAUG010000160.1 GCA_945861255.1 Candidatus Sulfopaludibacter sp. SbA3 | reverse complement strand
CCATGTGCGGATGGCCATTAGCTCCGGCGCGCCGGGCATGTAGATGCCGCCGGCGACGTCGATGGACTTCACGGAAACGCCGAAATAAAAGCCCGCCGAGACGTGTTTCTCAAATCCACGGCGCGGAAAAATCGCCGCGATGTGGGTCTTGTAGGGCGTCTTGTCGTTGCTGAAGCGCGTGTCGCGATAGATCCGGTAGATCGCTTTTTTGGGATCGTTCACATGACCGGGCGCGAATTTGCGCAACCCGTCGTTGATCGCCTCCACCAGTTCGATCATCGGCGCGCGAACATTGGCCTCGAACACATCTTTGCGGGACTGAAACCACTCGCGCCGGTTGTTGCGGGCCAAGCCGCGGAAGAACGTGAACGCTTCGGCAGGGAAACCGGAAAACACGGAAGCTCCTTTCTGAATGAGCGTATTCTCGCATGAGTGGGACTGCCCGTGCTCTGGTGCGGCGCTATTACGCAAGCGTGGCGCTGTGCGCGACTTGCGCGGCGATCCAGGCATACGTCCGTTCCAAACCTGCGCGCAGCGGGTAATGGGGCGCCCATCCCAGTCTGCTTTGAATCAAGCGATTGTCGGAGTTACGGCCCCGCACGCCCAAGGGGCCTTCAATATGCCGCAGCGTCAACTTCTTGCCCGCGATGTCCATCGCCATCTCGGCCAACCGGTTAATGGTCACCATCTCTTCGGAGCCGATGTTCACCGGTCCCGTGAAGTCCGATTCCATCAGGCGGCGGACGCCCTCGACACACTCGTCGATGTAAAGAAACGAGCGCGTTTGCAGCCCATCGCCCCACACTTCGATTGAAGCGCCGTCGGGCGCCTCGGCCACTTTCCGGCACATGGCTGCCGGAGCCTTTTCCTTGCCGCCGGTCCACGTGCCCTCCGGCCCGAAGATATTGTGGAAACGCGCGATGCGCACCTGCGTGCCGTAATTGCGCGCATAGGCCAGATACAGCCGCTCACTGAAGAGCTTCTCCCAGCCATATTCGGAATCCGGCGCGGCGGGGTACGCGGAGTCCTCTGAACACTTGGGGTTATCCGGGTCGGTCTGATTGTACTCCGGGTACATGCATGCGGACGACGAGTAAAAGAACTTCTTCACTCCGGCCTGATGGCCGAATTCCAGTGTGTTGAGGTTGATGGTAGCCGAGTTATGGAGCACCGCGGCGTCGTGGGCGCCCGTGAACAGATAGCCCGCGCCGCCCATGTCTGCGGCGAGCTGGTAGATCTCGTCAATGCCCTGGACGGCGGCGCGCGCCACGTTCTGATCCCGCAGATCGGCGACGATGAATTCATCGGCCGGCGGCGCGGCGAAATCGTGGCGTTTAAGGTCCACGCCGCGTACCCAGTTGCCTTCGGCTTTCAGGCGCTTGATCAGGTGACCGCCGATGAACCCGCCCCCGCCGTTCACTAGGATTCGTTTCATGAGTTCCGCAATTGTTCAGTCTACCAGGGGCGTGGGCCGCGACTCTCGCGGCTCACACGCCGTGCCGTCATCGGTCACACCGCTGAACATTCGTGTCAACGACCTCATGCTATACTCCGGCCATGCCAGGAAGCGCCTGTGGGCGCCGGCACGATTTTGAATCGCACGATGGCCTGCACTTTGAGGAGCCGCCCCGATCCTCCAAGACTCCGGATGAAAATGGATGAGAGCCCAGATCCACAGGCGCACGGCACGCCGCAGTCTGTCGAACCGCGCGCGATGGACCATGAATTATCCGTGCCCGACGCTCGAAGGCACGGTGTTCTCGCGCTTCTGGCCGTGGGAACCATGATCAATTACCTGGATCGCACGGTTCTGGGTATTGCAGCTCCGTCGATCTCCTCGGAACTCAAGCTATCACCCGAAGCGCTCGGTTTGGCCTTTTCCGCATTCGGCTGGAGTTACGCCATGGGCCAGGTGCCGGGCGGATGGTTGATGGATAAGCTTGGCAGCCGCCTGACGTATTTCTTATCCGTCATTGTGTGGTCGCTATTTACATTTCTGCAAGGCTTTGCCAGAGGGTTGCCCTCCTTGTTCGCCTTCCGCTTCGGACTCGGCCTGGCTGAAGCGCCCTGCTTCCCGCTGAACAACCGCGTCGTGATGGCATGGTTCCCGGCAGGGGAGCGCGCGCGTGCAACCGCGGTGTACACCGTTGGTGAGTACGTAGGCCTTGCTTTCACCCCTCTGCTGTTGTGGATCACGAATCGTTTCGGTTGGCGTGCGATGACGTACGCGGTCGGATTGGCTGGAATCGGATTCGGCATTGTATGGTGGACGCAGTACCGGGATCGCGAAGTTTCGACTGGCGCTCGTCCACGCGCCAAGGCGTCTTGGCGGGACATATCCCGGCTGCTCAAAATGCGTCCGATCCTGGGGGCAAGCATCGGCCAGTTCGGCGGCAATTCGACGCTTGTATTTTTTCTCACATGGTTCCCCACCTATCTGGCGCAGGAGCGCGGCATGGATTGGATACGGTCGGGCTTCTTCGCGATTTTGCCCTACATCGCGGCCGGCTGCGGTGTGTTGGGCGGAGGATGGTTCTCCGACGGCTTGCTTCGGCGCGGCCGTTCGCTGACCTTCGCGCGGAAACTCCCGGTGATCGCCGGTCTGCTGGGTTCCTCGACGATCATGCTCGCCAACTACGCGGAGAGCGATCTGGTCGTGATCTCCGTCATGTCGGTTGCATTTTTTGCGCAGGGGATGACCGGTCTGGGATGGGCCGTCATGAGTGAAATCGCACCGTTGTCCATGATGGGGTTGGCGGGCGGCCTGTTCAGTCTGGCCGCGAACCTGGCGAGCATCCTGACGCCGCTTGTGATCGGCTTCGTTCTGGGATGGACCGGCTCATTTTACTGGGCGCTTGCCTATGTAGCCGCCATGGCGATGTTGGGCGCGCTATCTTATGTGTTCGTGTTGGGAGAGGTAAAGCGGATCGAAATGGACTAGCGCAACACCACTACACTGGTGGAGATGAACCGGTCAGTACAGGATGCCAGGCTCGCCCGCCGGAGGCCTTCGACTTAGCATGCGAGTCGGCAATCATGTGTTCCACCCTGGCAACCTCCTCTTGAAATCCATGCCGCGCACCCAGTTGCGTTCGGCTTGCAGGCGCTTGATCAGGTGACCACCGATGAATCCACCCCGCGTTGACTAGGATTCGTTTCATGATTTTCCCGGTATGACAATTATCACGGAGCAGGCTGCTTTCGGCAGCCGGGGCCGAACTCATGTGCCAAAATAACGGGCGTACCGCCGTGCCGGGCTGCGGCATGCGTCAATGGCGGCATTCAACCACGATGGCAACCTGGACGTCACGGCTGCAAGCGAACTGGCCAACCATCATCCCGGCTTGCATCTTAGTGTGTCTGGCTCCCTTGTATGCGGAGGCCATTCGCGCCGCCGGAATCGGCATGATTCACGATGACGGCGTTTACGTGGTCACCGGAAAAGCGCTGGCCGAGGGCCGCGGATACCGCATTCCAAGTCTGCCCGATGAACCGCTGCAGACCAAGTATCCCGTGGTTCTGCCGCTGTTCTTGTCGCTGGTCTGGCGCATTGCTCCGCAGTTTCCCGAAAACCAAATGCTGCTCAAGGCGGTGCCTGCGCCGGGCCTGCTCGGCTGGGGGTGGGTCACCTACTCCTTTCTTCGCAACCGCGCCAAACTCTCCGCTTCGGAGGCGCTTTGGATTCTGACGTTTGTGGCTTTGAATCAGTGGTGCCTGTTGGTCACGTCCGCGATCATGAGCGAGACGATCTTCGGATTTTTCGCGATGGCGGCCCTGGCGTGGCTGGCCGCGGCCTGTGACCGGCAGGGCACTACAAAAACCACTCTGTCGGCCGCGCTGTTGGCTGGAGCGGCGTACCAGACCCGAACCATGGGGATTGCCCTCATCGTAGTCGGAATTGCGGCTTTGGCGGCAAAGCGAAAACTGAAACAGGCGGCGTTTTTTGCGATGGTGACCGGCGGCATCGTGATCGCATGGATGCTGTGGCAAAGCCAGGCTGGCGATCCTCATATGCCGGTGGAAGCTTACTACACGGCCCAGAACTATCGAGACTGGAATGTTTTCAGCGGCAAGTTCTCGATCAGCCAGGGCGTCGGCGTGGTTTTGACCAACGCGGCTATCATCAGCCTGTACCCTGCCCAATGGGTATTTAGCATCCCACTGCCGGAGGGGACGCATTACGGTTTTTTGGCCGTGGTCTCCATACCATTTTGGATTTGTCTCGTTCGCGGACTCCGGCGCGTCCCCTCGACGATGTATCCAGTGTCTCCGTTCATCCTGGCTTCGGCCGGGACGCTGGTTCTGTGGGCGTGGCCCCCACTAAGGTTCTTGCTTTCCGTTCTTCCGCTGCTTCTGGTCTACGCATATTACGGGCTGCCGCAGCGAGCCCGTGCTTTTGTGCCGGCGCTCGCCGTTGTTCCGGGTGTCATGGTGATGCTCTTCGTCCAGAACACGGTGTCCAACGGCGTCGCGGAGTTCGTCAGCACTCCTTGGGCTGCAAGGGCGCCGGTTGCGGGCATGCAGTGGGAACATATCTCCTCGGTGCATCGGTGGATGGCGGAACACACGGATCGCGACACGGTGATTCTGGCGAATTACGATCCCGTCATGTACCTCTATTCCGGCCGCAAATCGATACGGCCTTTCCTGATGCACGGCCCTGGTCTCTTTTACGGCGTTAACCGCACTTTGCAAGAGAAACAGCTCGATTTCGACCGCATCATCCAAAAGTACAACGCGAGTTATATTGCAGAGACGGGACACGATGAGCGGGATGAGCCGGATTATTACGCGATTCTCGCCGGACTCCATGCTTCGGGCCGAATTCTTCTGGTGAAGGAATTTGCCCCCAAGTACCGGATCTACAAAGTGGTGGCGAATGAGCAGCGGGGCAAAGACCGCTAGCCATTCGGCGGCTTAGGCGCCGTTGGTCTGGCCGCCAGCGCGATCAGCCATGCTGTCGGGATCACGATCAGCGCCGCGCCCAGAACCGGTACCAATTGCGCCTTCTGCTGGGTTTCCGGCGGAGGTGGTCCGCTGGTCCGCCGGGATGGTGCGTGCCACTGCGCCGAAGAGTTGCTGCGCTACTATCCGGATCGCCGCGTGTGGAGCGTCTTGTTGAGCGGCGCAGAGGCGATCGTGGCCGAAGTGCCTCGCCGCTGACGCCGCCAGTCGGGTCGCCGGCAGTCACGCCTCCAGGCAAGCACCCCGCTTCTTCCGCGCCGCCCGCCGGGTGCTCCGGGAAATACACCCGGGCGAACGATGGACTCGAAACGCTCGAATAATTGGTAAGGAAATTAAGGTAAGCTGTGTAAGAACCGCTGGCTGGCAAGGGAGCCATGCCATTTAACATGGGCCATGACCGTCGTTTCTATCCCGCTTTGATCTTGTTGGCGGGGCTGCTGCCGTCCGCGTGGCTGCTTGGATCGTTCACGGACGCCCCGCAATTGGGAATGATGGGTGACGACGTAATGTATATCGGAAGTGCCCAATCCTTAGTGGATGGCGAGGGATACCGCGAGGCGGCGCTGCCGGGAGCCCCGTGGCAGACAAAGTATCCTCCGGGTTATCCCGCAATGTTGGCTGCAGTTCTTAGCCTGAATCTCGCGCATCGGGATTTTTGGGTTCTAGCGCATTCCTGGCTGTGGCTGGCAGTGGCGTCCGCCACCCTCGCTTGGGCGCTGACGCGCGCGGGTCTGGCGCCGATTCAAGCTTCCGTGGCCGCGGCGCTCTGGACGGCCAATCCCGCCGCGTGCCTGGTGGGGACCAACGCATTGTCCGAAACGCCTTTTTGTGCGGTCATCTTTCTTGCGATTGGAAGTGTGCTCCCCGGAGAGCGCATTCGAACTCGACTAGCGGTCCTGGCGGGAGCCTTGGTTGGAATCGCTTCGATGATTCGTGTCGCCGGTGTCTTGGTAGCGGTGGCTATAGCGCTTTGGCTTGTGTGGCGGCGCCACCCGAAGGCCGCGCTCTGGTTCGCCTCCTGCGCGATGGTGGCTCCCACGGTGTGGATGCTTTGGTCGCGGGCACACGCTCCGATCAGCCAAGATCCCGTCTCAAGTTTCTACCTCGACTACACGGGCCGGTGGTTACAGGCAATTCACTCGGCTGGCCTGGGAACGATCATCATTAAGAACCTGACGTACGGCGTCCTTGCCGTCGGCGGGCTGCTGATCGCCACGAAGAGTCTTCTGCTACTGAGAGCTGTGCGGGATCTTGTCTTGATTGCATTTTCGTTTGTCGCTCTCGGCGATAGACCGATGGGGATCTTTTCGGCTGTTGCCGCGGTCACCGCTATCTTCCACGCCTTCTGGTTGGCTTTGCCTGAGGGCCGTTTCTTGCTCCTCGTCTCTGTCCCGCTGTTAGGTGCGCTGGTTATTCGCTTTAGCCGGTGTTCCCTGCCTGTGAGAATCGGCGTTCTCGGCGTGGTGCTGATCGCCGATCTTTACGGAATCGCCGATCTGGCAGATGTGTACCGTGGGCAGAGGACGCGGCTCACGCAGTTGGAACCAGCGTTCGCCTTCATTCGGGCCCAGGTTCCCGCGAGCGCTGTGTTTTTGGGGGACGAACAGGTATGGCTGAGAACAGGCCGGCGCACAGTTGGTTTGCCCATGCCAATGGAGTACGATTATTCCGGCCGGCTAGAGGCGGCTTTGGAAGAACACTTTCTTCGCTACCGCGCCGTCGCGCGCCAGTTCGGGGCCCAATATGTCATGCTCACGCCGTGGGACCTGGAAAGAAACTTGCGCGAGAAAGGAGCGCCCTATTTCTTCGCCGTACGCTCCGATCCGGGCTTGGAGCGCATATTCGCCGCCAACGGAATTGAGTTGTTCAGAATTCGGGAATGAGGGACCATCAACGTCTTTGCGCCGCCGGAACGTACACTTCCAGGCAAGCTCTGGACACCGGATACCAAACCGGTCCAACCGGTTCCGTACTAGCCGCAAGGCGCTTGCCGGCCAGCCGGGAAATGAAATGACGTGACCGCCGTACCTTCCTTTCTCAGAGCGCGCTTCCGTCCGGGCGGCCGCCGCGCCATGGCCGTCGTACTGGTTCTGATGCTGATCCTGGCGGCACTTGCTCCGTCGGCCTTCGTAGCATGGCGTGCGACCGGACTGAACCACTTGGGAGCAATGCACGATGACGCCACGTATTGGGCCACTGCGAAAGCGCTCGCCGGCGGACGCGGCTACCGCATGCTGTGGCTTCCCGGCGAACCGCGCCAGACACTCTACCCGCCGCTGTACCCCCTCTTGCTTTCGACCGCGTGGAGAATCGGCGGAACGTTTCCAAACAGTGCGAAACTGGCCGTCTTGCTTACCTGGTTGATGCTGCCTTTGCTCCTGTTTGTGACGGACCGTTTGGCGAAGGTGCTGGGCGCAGGGGCATTGGCGCGCTGTGTTCTGGTGGTTTGGCTGGCCTGGAACCCGATCGTGATATTGTTGAGCACCAGCCTGATGAGTGAGTTGCTGTTCACCTGTGCGGTGGTGACGGTCGCGTGGGGAATCGCACAGGGGTGCGCGAATGATTCGGCGGATCGCATCGCGTGGTGGGCCGGCTGCGCAGGCGCGATCGCATATCTAACGCGCGGAGCCGGAGTCGTCCTTTTGCCCGCCGGAGTGATTTGCTTCCTAGTCCAAAGGAAATACCGGTGCGCAGGGTTGTTTTGCGCGGCGATGGCACCGGCCATCGTCGCTTGGGAATTGTGGATTCGCATCCACGCCGGCGATGTGGGAGCCTCGGGCTACCGCAGCTATTTGGGCCACTTCGCCGGGACCACCTGGAGTTACCGTTGGATGGTGTTGGTAAACAATCTTTATCTCAGCTCGCACCGACTGGCGGATTTGATGCTGCCCTCCAGTGGGCTTCCGGGCGCGGAATGGATTGGCATTGCCATTTTTGTCTGCACGATTCTGGCGCTGCTCCATGGGGTTGCCAGGCCGCGCCGTCCGGCCTTCGCCGCGGCGTGGATCGCTCTTAGTTATGGGGTTCTCGTGGTTGTGTGGCCGATACCCACCGCATCCCGCTATTGGGTTCCGGCGCTTCCACTGATCCTCGCTTACCTGGTTTCACTCAAGCCGGACTTTCTTACACGGCATGTGATCCTGGCAGCCATTGCCACGCTCGCCGGGGGCTATTACAGTCTTATTTCTTACGCCGCCTACTCCGGAGTTCTGCCGGCATCTCTGAAGCGGAGAGAGAACACCTTGCGAGAGATGCAGCCGCTCTATCACTGGCTGGGTGGCCATTCGCCATCCGCCCATCTTTTCACTGAGAATGCGGCCATGGTCTATCTGCGCACTGGTCGCACTGCGGTTGAGCCAACCATACCCGTTACCGACTGGTATCGCTCTCCGGCCGAGATCGATGCCGCCCGCGCGGACCGCTTGCTGGAATTCGCGCGCCGCGAAGGAGGGTTGCTGCTTTTGTCCTGCGCAAGCGCCGCCGACCTGGAGAGCGACTCCTTCTCTCCAGAAACTACTCACGCGGTGACCTGGGGATGGGAGGCTGGAACAAGAGCGAATCCCAGGTGTGCTGCTTTTTTGTTGAGCAATGATATCTGCTGTTGGCGGTACTTGTCTTCGTAGTACTGCTGGCCCCGGTCGACGTAT
>CAMAUG010000159.1 GCA_945861255.1 Candidatus Sulfopaludibacter sp. SbA3 | reverse complement strand
CCACGATTCCATCACCGCCGCCATCATCAGGGCGCTGTGGGAATTGTCCATCCAGCCGCACATGATCGCCAAGTTGAGCGGTATCGGCTGCTCGTCGAAGACTCCTACCTATTTTGTCAGCGGCGCGCACGGATTCAATTCAGCGCACGGACGCATGGCCGCCATTGCCACCGGCGCCAACGCGGCCAATCGCGAGCTGACCTACATCGGTATTTCCGGCGATGGCGATTCGCTTTCCATCGGTTTGGGACATATGTGCCATGCCATCCGCCGTAACGTGAAGATGTTGTACGTCATTGAGAATAACGGCGTCTACGGTTTGACCAAAGGACAGTTCTCGGCATCGGCGGACGTGGGTTCTAAAAGCAAGAAGGGTGAGCCGAACCGCATGTCTCCCATCGATCCCGCGATCCTCGCGCTCAGTATCGGCGCGACGTTCGTGGCTCGCGGCTTTTCGGGCGATAAAGAGCAATTGGTGCCCATCCTGAAGGCAGCCATCGCGCATCGCGGGTTTGCGCTGGTGGACGTGATTTCACCTTGCGTGACCTTCAACGATCACGACGGTTCCACCAAGAGCTACCTCTACACGCGTAAGCACATGGAGACCGCGACCGAGACCGATTTCGTCCCGCACGCCTCCGAAATCGTCGCCAACATCGGCCCGGCCGGTACCACCAGCGTCACCATGCATGATGGAAGCGTGGTGCGATTTACGTCCGTGCCCAAGAATTACGATCCCACCGACCGCCGCCGTGTTTACGATTACTTGCAGGAACACGCCAACACCGGCACCGTCGCGACAGGATTGCTCTATCTGGACGAAAGCATCGCGGACCTGCACGAAATGAATAAGACTCCCGGCACCGCCCTCGCGCGGCTCCCGTACGAAAAGTTGGTTCCAGGCGCGGCCGCGCTGGACGAATTGATGGAAGACTTCCGTTAAACACATCACCTGCCCCGCACGCACGCGCGTCCGCTAGGCGGCCCGCGGCCATGAGGGAGCGGGGTTAGAACTGTTCTTGAGGAGAAAGCAGAATTGGGACTTTCCATAGGAATCCTGAAGGAAACGTTTCCTGGCGAACGCCGCGTGGCGGTGACGCCCAAGGTGCTCGACATGCTGGCGAAGATGAACGCCGCGGTGCATGTGGAAACGGGCGCCGGCGTTGAATCCGGCCTGTTGGATGAAGAATACGCGTCCAGAAACGCGCATATCTGCGGGACCGCCGCGGAAGTGATTGCAATTGGGGACATTCTGCTCACCGTGCGCGCTCCCGAGCCCGGGGGGTTACGCAAGGGGCAAATCGTCATCGGTTTCTGCGATCCGCTGAGCGAACCTCAGCTGGCCGCGAAGTACGCGCAAGCGGGAGCGACGCTCATCTCCATGGAGTTGGTCCCGCGCATCACCCGTGCGCAAAGCATGGACGCGTTGTCGTCCATGGCCTCCATCGCCGGGTATAAAGCAGTGCTGCTCGCCGCGGTGACGCTGCCGCGTTTATTCCCGATGATGACGACGGCCGCGGGTACCATGGCGCCGGCCAAAGTGTTGGTGCTCGGCGCGGGTGTGGCAGGTCTGCAGGCCATCGCCACGGCACGCCGCCTGGGCGCGGTGGTCAGCGGATATGACGTGCGCTCCGCCGTGAAGGAACAGATCGAAAGCCTCGGCGCCAAGTTCGTGAACATCAGTATCGGCGCGGCCGGGGAAGGGCAGGGAGGTTACGCCCGCCAGCTCACTGCCGAAGAGATTCACAGCCAGCGAGAGCAAATGAAGGCCGTGCTGAAGGAACAGGACGTGGTCATCACCACGGCAGCCGTTCCCGGACGAAAAGCCCCTATCTTGATTACGCGCGATATGGTTCACGTGATGGCGCCTGGTTCCGTGATCGTCGATATCGCCGCGGAGCGTGGAGGCAACTGCGAAGTGACGAAACCCGGTGAAACCGTCGTCGAATGCGGCGTGAATGTGCTGGGTCCTTTGAATCTGCCCGCCACCGCGCCCGCCCATGCCAGCCAGATGTATGGGCGCAACATTGTGACGCTGCTCAAGAATATGACAACCAAGGAAGGCGAGTTGAATATCGACACCAGCGATGAAATCACGCGCGAATCCCTAGTGGTGCGGGACGGCGTCATCGTGAATGAAAAAGTGAAGTCGTTATTAGGCGCAGCCGGGCCTGTGACTTAGAACACCGCGCGCGCTCGCGCCGGTGCACAAGAAAAAGGTAAGAAAGTTCATGACCACTGAAATTGAAATCAGTCTATATGTCCTCGTATTGGCCGTGCCGCTTGGCCTGGAACTGGTGCGCCGCGTGTCGCCGCTGCTGCACACGCCCTTGATGTCGCTGACTAACGCCATCTCCGCCATCTCGGTCGTGGGCGCTATCCTGGTTTCCGGCGCCGAGGGATCGCCCGCCTTGAGCAAGACGCTCGGCGTGATCGCGGTGATGTTCGCCACCATCAATATCGTTGCCGGATTCCTCATAACGGACCGCATGCTCAAGATGTTCAAGAAGAAAGAGGGATCGAAGTGAACGACTCCTTTTGGCAAGCGGCATACATCATCGGCGCGCTGTGCGTCGTGCTTTCCATTAAATGGTTGAACTCGCCGGTAACCGCGCGCCGCGGCGTTTTAGCGGGCGAGTTCGGTATGCTTCTGGCCGTCGTCGGAACGCTGTTGCGCGCCGAAGTGGTGAGCTATCAGTGGATCTTTATCGCCATGGTCGCCGGCGGCGCAATCGGCGCCCCACTGGCGTACCTGATGCCGATGACGTCGGTGCCGCAGTTGACCGCGCTGTCCCACGCCTTCGGCGCTCTGGCCGCGGCGCTGGTGGGTACCGCCGAGTTCTACAATGACGTGGCCGAAGGCAATCCCACCACCGGTTTCAAGATGGTGGCCATCGTGATCGAGAGTCTGCTGGGTTACTTGACCGCCACGGCCAGCGTGATGGCGTTCGGCAAGTTGCAGGAGATTGTTCCCACGCGCCCCATGACGTACAAGGGTCAGAATGTCATCAACTTGGCGCTGTTCGCCATCGCCACGGTTCTGGGCGTGTGGATGGTGGCCGCGCCCGCGCCGGTGTGGGTGTTTCCCGCCTTTATCGGATTGTCCCTTTTGTTCGGTATCTTGCTGATCCTGCCGATCGGCGGCGGCGATATGCCCACCGTCATCGCGTTGCTCAATTCCTACGCGGGTGCGGCCGCGGCGGCCATGGGCTTCGTGCTGGAGAACCGTCTGCTCATCATCGCGGGATCTCTCAACGCGGCGTCCGGTTTTATTCTTTCGGTCATCATGTGCAACGCGATGAACCGTTCGTTCGCCAATGTCCTGTTTGGAGCGTTCGGACAAGCGCAGCCCGCCTCCGCGGCGCTGGCGCAGGCGAGACCGGTGAAATCGGCCACTCCGGAAGACGCGGCGTCGATTTTGGAAAGCGCTCGGCGCGTGATCGTCGTTCCCGGTTACGGGATGGCCGTGGCACAGGCGCAACACAAATTGCGGGAACTCGCCGATAGCCTGGGCAAGAGGGGCGTGCAAGTGGATTTCGCCATTCATCCCGTTGCCGGCCGCATGCCGGGCCACATGAACGTGTTGTTGGCGGAGGCCGATATCCCCTACGACCGCCTGTTTGAAATGGAAGACATTAATCAGGACTTTTCGGAGTGCGATGTGGCGCTGGTGATCGGCGCGAACGATGTGGTCAACCCCGCCGCCCGGCACGACAAGACCAGCCCCATTTACGGCATGCCGATCCTCGACGTCGACAAGGCGCACACCGTCATGGTGATCAAGCGCAGCATGAACCCCGGATTCGCGGGCATCGACAACGAACTGTACTATTTGGACAAGACGTTAATGTTGTTCGGCGATGCGAAGGCTTTCACCGGGGAAATCGTCAAGGAACTCGGGGCACATAAGTAGCGCCACCCGCGCCCGTAGCGCGCATTGCCCGCAGGTCGGCGCCGCTTGCCGACGCGCGCGTCTCAGCAACCTATCAAAGGCGCGAGGGTGAGGGAGCGGTTGAAAGCGTTACTCCGCGTGCAGCTTCTTATAGGCTTCCACGTATTGCGCGGCGGGCGCGTACGCTTCGTTCCACTTGGGGGGCGCCGCGGTATTGGCCAGGTGCAAGATTGCCACGCCCAACGCATGGTCCACTTTCGCCATGTTCTCGTAGTCGAGCTTCTGCCACTCGTCGCCGGCTTCGTGATAGTCCGGGAAGCCGTAGGCCACGCTCGCGGTATGCGCCGGAATGCCCAGCCGCGCGAGGGGCCCGTTGTCGCTGCGGTTGAAATAGGCGTCGCTGCCCTTCTCGTCCTTCAACACCTTCACTTCGGTCAGTTTTCCCGCGCCGGCCAGCGCCTGCGTGACGCTGGAAAAATCGAAACCCGTCAGGTTGAGCGTCGCCAGCTTCACGCCTTCAGTGGCATCGGTGCGGCCCAATTGCTCCAGATTCAGATGTGCGACTGTCTTCACGATGGGCGCCGCCGGATGCTCCGCGTACCAGCGGGACCCGACGAGGCCTTTTTCCTCGCAACAGAACAGGATGAAAATCTCGCTACGGCGTGGACGTGGATGGAGTGAGGAAAGCGCATAGGCTATTTCCAGAACAGACGCCGTGCCGCTCGCGTCGTCGTTGGCCCCGTTGAAAATGATGTCCGTCGCGCCTTCCTTGGGTTCCTTCACGACGCCGACATGATCGTAGTGCGAACTCAGCATCACGTACTGGTCCTTCAGCGTGGGATCGGAGCCGCGCAGGATCCCGATCACATTCCGCGACTTGGCCGGATTTCCGTCCTCCGGCCCGAACATCACGCCCTGAAAATATTCCTGATCGCCGGCCGGCTCCAATCCGTAGCGCCGGAATTGAGACGCAATGTATTCACCCGCGATGTCCAGGCCTCGCGATGGCGTGTCGCGGCCTTCCAAGAGATCCGACGCCAGAAAGGAAACGTGTCCCCGCAACGCGTCGGCCTTGATATGCCCCATCACAATGCGCATCGCGGGCGTCAGTGCCGCGGGCTCGCCGGACACAGCGCGCGCTTTGGTGGCGCGTTTGGCTGCTTGCGAACGCTGGGCGAAAGCCGGCAGCGCCGGCCACAAGCAGCACGTCATTAAGACCAGTGTTGAGAAGGCCCTACACCGCACTACTGGTTCTCCCGGTACTCTTCGAGCCAAGCCATCTGGATGGCTTCCAGCTTCGCTTCATTCGATCTCTTCGGATCGTCGCCGAAGCCGTCGAGTTCGGTAACCCACTTGTGGAGGTCGGTAAAACGGATGTAAGACGGGTCCTGATCGGGAAATCTATCGTATAGAGCGAGCGCGATGTCTTCCAGATTGTCCCAAGTTAAATTCGGCATGGAGTGCTCCTCAGGCCGGCTGCGTGGCGCGTGCGGCGCTCATATTTTCGTACCTTTGAGGGCGCCGCGTACAGCCGTATTCATCATCTGCTCCGCCAGGGAATGGGTGACGGCATTCAATTGGTCGATCTTCGCGCGAATCAGCAGGTGATCGCTGTGGTGGTAGACCACCAGCAACTCGCCCAGCGCGCGATTGATTAGCTTTTGCTCCGCATCGCTCAAGGACGAAAACGCATCGTCGCGGCGAGCCTTTTCGGTGGCGGCTCTGATGGCATCGGCCTCCACGCGAGCTTCGCGCAGTTGACGTTCCTTGAAATCCTCCTGAGCTTTCTCGAAGGATTCCAGAATCATCGCTTCTACTTGCTCATCGGTCAGCCCGTAGCTGGGCTTCACTTCTACGCTGTGTTCCGCGCCGGTGCGCACGTCGCGCGCGGTCACATTCAGAATTCCATTGGCGTCGATCAGAAACTTCACTTCAATGCGCGCCAGTCCCGCGGGCATGGGCGGCAGGCCCTTCAAATCGAAACGCGCCAGGCTGCGGCAATCCTTTACCAATTCGCGCTCGCCTTGTACAACGTGAATCAAGACGTTGCGTTGCCCGTCCACCGCCGTGGTGAACTGCTCGGTAGCCGACGCCGGAATCGTGGAATTGCGATGGATGATCTTGGAAACCAGGCCGCCCATTGTTTCGATTCCCAGAGAGAGCGGCGTCACGTCCAGCAGCAGTTGGTCCTGCACGTCCCCGGCGAGAATGCCGGCTTGTACCGCCGCCCCTAGCGCCACCACTTCGTCCGGGTTCAGTTCCGTGTGCGGCCTGGTCCGGAACAACTTTTCGACCTCCGCGCGCACCAACGGAATGCGCGTCGATCCGCCCACCATAACCACTTCGTTGATGTCTTCCACTTTCACGCCGGAGTCCTGAAGGCACGCGCGGCATCGCGCCAAAGTCCGCTCCACGATCGGCGCGATCAGGCGGTCGTACACATCCAGCGTCATCGCCCGCTCGTAGCGTTTGCCGCCGTACTCAAACACAATGGCCGTGGAGAGGACGAAGGAAAGCGTCTCCTTGGCCGTGATCACCGCGCGCCTTAGAATTTGCACCGCGTCGCTCTTGGTGGAAATATCCTCGGCCCACTCGGATTGAATATCTTCGAGCGCGATGCGCAGCAATAGGTTGTCGATATCGTCGCCGCCCAGATGCGTATCGCCGTTGGTGGCAAGAACTTCAAAAATGCCCTCATGCAGGCGAAGGATCGAGACGTCGAAAGTCCCGCCGCCGAAATCGTAAACCGCGACAATGCCTTCCTTGCGTTTGTCCAGGCCGTAGGCCAGCGCCGCCGCCGTCGGCTCGTTGACAAGCCGCAGCACCTCCAGGCCCGCGATCCGCCCGGCGTCTTTGGTGGCCTGGCGTTGGGCGTCGTTGAAATATGCGGGCACCGTAACCACGGCCTGGGTCACGGGCGTTCCCAGCACGGCCTCGGCGTCCCGCTTCAGTTTGCGCAGAATGTGGGCGGATACCTCAGGGGGCGTCATCACCTGTTCGCCCAGTTGTAGTTTGAGAACCGCATCGCCGCCCGGAGCCAGATGGAAGGGAAACAGCTTCAAATCGTCCTGGACGTCTTGGAAACCGAGGCCCATCAACCGCTTCACTGAATACACCGTGCGCTCTGGATGAGTGAGCAGCATCTCGCGCGCCTCCGCGCCGGCGATCACTTCTCCGGAATCGGCCACGGACACAACGCTCGGGACGATGCCGCTTAAGATCCGCGGACCCGTCAGGTCCATCACCGCCGCCAGGCTGTTGGTGGTGCCCAGATCGATGCCTACGATTTTCGATTCCGGCTGTCCTTCGCCGAAATCAATTTGAAAGGTGGACATTACTTTCCAGTTCCTTGTCGACGTCCCGGATCAAATTCGAAACATAGCGCCGCCGGTCCAGTCCGCTTCGAATGGCGTGCAGCAGCGATTCGTCCGGAGCTTCGTCATAGCGGATCGACATATCGTACAAACCATGATCGATCTCGGCGAGCAGATGCTGGAACCTTCCCCGAGCGGCTTCCAATGGAGGCCGCGCGGATTCGTCGCCGCTCCGCAGTTCCTCCAGTGCCATGTTCATTTCGAATACTTCTTCCAGCAGCTCCGCGGGCGCATGCTTGGTTGGGCCCAGGCCATGCTCGCCCAAAAAATACTCGGCGCGCTGCACGGGATCGCGCAGCGTCCGGAAAGCGTCGTTAATCACCGCCGTCATCTCCAGCGATTCTTGTTGTTGCGCCGCGGGCGCGCGGCTGAAACGGTCCGGATGCCACTGGCGGCTTTTGCCGTAGAAGCGGCGCTGCAAATCTTCAGGGTCAAGCGCGAGCCGTGGGGGCAAATCCAGCGCCTGATAGAATCGCATGGCGAAAACCGGCGCTAAGCCGAGAATGATGTTCCGCACCCGCAGCTCTTCTTGGCATGCGGGTTTTCGAACACAAAACCGGACTGAATCAGGGAGTCCTTCCAGTCCAGCGTCATGCCGTCCAGGAAGACCAAGCTCTTCGGGTCGATGAACACCTGAACTTCGTCGCCGCTGGATACGGGAAACTTCAGTACCTGATCGCTGGCGCGCGGCTTGGCGTCGAACTTGAACTGATAGCTCAACCCGGAGCAGCCGCCGCCCAGCACGCCCAGGCGCAGTCCTCCCGTCACGCGCTCGCGTTGAAACGCGGCGTGAATTTTCTCGGCGGCTTTGGGTGTAACGGTTACCATGTCAACACACCGCTCCCTTGCGGTCGCGGCTCGATTACTGAATTACGCGTGCGCTTCCCAATTACGCGTGAGCCTCGGCCGGGATCGCCGTCACGCCGGCTTTCTTCTTGTAGTCTGTGATGGCGGCCTTGATGGCGTCTTCGGCCAGGACCGAGCAGTGAATTTTCACCGGCGGCAGGCTCAGCTCATTGACGATGTCGGTGTTCTTGATCGCCAGCGCTTCATCCACCGTCTTGCCGCGCAGCCATTCGGTGGCGAGCGACGAACTCGCGATCGCCGATCCGCAGCCGAACGTCTTGAACTTCGCGTCGTCGATGATGCCCGTCTCCGGGTTCACCTTGATCTGCAGCTTCATCACGTCGCCGCACTCTGGCGCGCCCACCATGCCGGTGCCGACGCTGGGATCGCTCTTGTCGAGCGAGCCCACGTTGCGCGGGTGGTTGTAGTGGTCGATTACTTTGTCGGAATACATAGTTGACTCCTCATTCTGAACAACCGCTCCCTCTCGGTCGCGGCTCGGT
>CAMAUG010000158.1 GCA_945861255.1 Candidatus Sulfopaludibacter sp. SbA3 | reverse complement strand
CGAGTACATGGCGGAGTACCTGAATCTGAAAGAACACTTCGAGCGAACCAAGCGCGTGGATTGGCTGCCGGAGAGCGCTTTCCCCTCCAGCCGTTTCTTCTGCATGGTGGGCACCAATCGCGGCGACTACGATGCGGCGGCCGGTCTTTCCCGAACGTTCTCCGGGCACGGCAGCGACGGACTGGTGCGCATCGAAAACGCGAGGGTGTGGGGCGTGGACGACAAGGGAGAGCAGTCGGCGCCATGCGCCACCGCGTACACCTACCGCTCCCACTCCGGCTCTTTCGGCATCGTCAATTCCGAAGAGGCCTATCAAAATCTGACGCGGTTTCTGTTTGGGAACGTCCGCGTGGATATCTGGCTGGATGTGGAATCGGTGCAACTGCCGGCCGCCATCCAGGGCAAGGCCGTAAACGCTCTCTATCAATTCGAGTTTCTGGCGTCGCCGCGCGGCAAGCGCTGGTACCTGACGCGCCGCGTGGCGGAGGAGGACTCCGTCGCCTGCCGCAGCCACCAGGAATTGATCGATCCGGCCAACAAACAAGCCCGTAGCATCTTCGTTTCTTCAGTTTTCCTGGACAAGAAGGCGCGCATGAACAAACAGCGCGCTTCGCTGGCCTACAGCGTCACCCTGGGCGTCCGGGTGCCGGATTACGAAGTGGACAACAAGTTCTGGTTTGACAGCCACTTTGAAGGCGGCTACCTGTTCCGCGACGCGCTCATGGTGGAACTGACGGCACCGGAAACGGAAGGAGGCGCCTGGACCTTCACGCACGACTGGGAGAGCGACAGCGTCGGCAGCGCCAGCAAGCCCCTCAAATTCGTGGTCAAAGACGGCAAGCTGGTGCTGACCGTTCCCTTCGAAAACAAGGGCGCGCCGGGGATTACGGGAAACCTCCGATTTGAGATTTCGGCGTGGAATCAATAACCGCTTCGGGTTCTATTTCGGCGGCTTGGGGAAGTGCAGCGACGCGATCACCAGAGACCCTTCGGTTTTTGTGAACGCGTGGGCGGTGCCTTCCGGAACCAGGACCCAATCGCCCTTCGCGATCCTGCGCGACGTTCCACCCTCAATGCCCGTGCCTGTGCGATTAGCGCCCTTGCCGCGGGTTTCGTTCTTCAATGTTCCGCCCGTGGTGAACGTGCCGGCTCCCTCGATTACATAGATCAACTCCGCCTCGGTTTCATGTACGTTGGGGTTCGTGTCAATGCCCTGAACGCGGGATTCCAGGTTGACGACGCCGTAGGGAGCTATCTGGAGCAAGGGCTGGATAAAATTGCCCTGATCCGGCTTGCGCTCTTTTTTTGCCTTGGCGATCATCGCGGTAACATCCGCCGCGCCGGTGTATGCCTTGGGGGCAGGTTGCTGAGCGAATGCCACCGCCACCGTGACCAACAGAACTATAGGGAATCGCATGGTTATCTCCTCGGTATCCGTCTGACTTCCGTATCAGTCTACCTTACCAGCGCATACTTTTGGCAATCCCCGACTGGAGGAAATGCAAGAAGTAGCCGCGGCGGCCGGTCAATCCTTGGGTTCGTGACAGAAGTTGCAGGCAACCGAGGCGTTATTCGCCCGGTGGCATTCCATGCAGCCGGTCATGGAGATATTGGTTTCCTTGCGCATGACATCGCGCTCCCGCACGGGGCCGTGACAATTTTCGCAAGTGGCCTTGGCCTTCTCAAGGTGCGCCTTGTGACTGAAATCCACGTAATCCGGGACGCGATACACTCTGATCCACGGCACGGGTTTGCTGTCCTTGTGAAACTGAGCCAATGTTTGAATGCTCTTGCTATCCTGCTTGACCGAGGTGTGGCAAGCCATGCATTTGGCGGTCGCGGGCAAGCCCATGCTCGCGCCCGGTTCCGGCATTTCATGGCAGCCCTGGCATACAAGTCCAATGGCCAGGTGTTGCTTGTGGCTATAGGGTATGGGTTGCGTGGGCCCCGCCGGGGTGTTCGTTGGGGATGGAGTCTGCGCAACCGCGCCAAAAACAACCAACGCGAGCAGAATAGGCCGCCAAGGCATGATCGTAATATCGCACAGCCCGCGGGCGGCTGGCAACGCGATTACGGAACGATGTGCCAACGCCCAGCGAGCTCTTGAACCAAGCATCGGGACATTTCTATTGACCGTCGACATAGCTCAAATTTTCCGTTGACAGCCACCCACTTCCGCCGTAAGATAAAGCCATCACTGAGGAAGGAGGTGGTCCAGTCGAATGATATCTGACAGTAGTTATTACGGCACTCTAACCACGCGTGAGGTGGCCGACTCTTAACGTCGACCCTCCTAACGTTCAGGTTTCGTTTCAGTGACGAGGCCGCTGCTCCTGTGGAACGGCCTACTCACGCGAGAACTGAGTCGCTAGTGTGAACCCCGCCCGGGACCTGTCTCAGACTCGTCCGGGGCGGGGTTTCTTGCGTAGGACAGGCCCATGGCCTGTTATTCCGACTGAAACGACAGGTCACGGGCCTGTCCTACAATCCACCCATGCTCTATTCCCGCTCCGCCGAATATGCCCTGCGCGCCCTGGTTCAGATGGCTCCGCTCGCGCATGACGAATACGCTCTGGTGAAGAACATCGCCGCCGATGACGGAATTCCTCTCCACTTTCTTGCGAAGATCTTGCAGGATCTGGCGCGCCATGGATTGTTGAAATCCAGCAAAGGCCCACGCGGCGGATTCCGCCTGAGTCAACCCCCCGAAGAGATATCGATGCTGCGAATCGTCGAAGCGGTGGACGGCGCCGGCCGATATGACCGGTGTATCGGAGGGCGCCCGGAATGCAACGACCGCGCCGCCTGCGGCATGCACGATTCATGGATGGAGCTGCGGTCGCGTATCATAGAGTACTTGGGGGGGACTTCGATCGCCGATCTGGCGAAGGCCCTGAGTGAGAAGCGCCGCCGGCTGGCCCGGCCCCGCCGTCCCAAGAAGACGGCCTCGAAAACAAGGAGAGAGTGAGACATGCAAAATTCCGTCCTGGTGCCGATGGTGGTGGAACAAACCTCGCGCGGCGAACGCGCCTTCGACATCTATTCGCGCCTGCTGAAAGAGAACATCATTTTTCTGGGGACACCCATCGATGACAACGTCGCCAACGTGATCATCGCCCAGTTGCTGTTCCTGGCGGCGGAAGATCCGGAGAAAGACATCTCCATCTACATCAATTCGCCAGGCGGTTCCATCACTGGAGGCATGGCGATTCTGGACACCATGAACCTGGTCCAGCCCGATATCGTGACCTATTGCGTGGGCCAGGCCGCGTCCATGGCCGCGGTGCTGCTGGCCTGCGGAACCAAGGGCAAGCGCTTCACGCTCCCGCATTCGCGCATTTTGATCCACCAGCCCTCCATGAGCGGCCTGGCCGGACAAGCCACGGACATCGATATCTATGCGCGGGAAATTCTGCGCATGCGCGAAACGCTGAACGGCGTACTGGCCGACGCCACCGGCCAACCGATTGAGCGCATCGCCCGCGACGTGGACCGCGACTACATCATGGAAGCCGAAGCAGCCGTCAAGTACGGCATTGTCGATAGCGTCATCGCCAGCCGCGCGGTGCTCCCGATCTCAAAGTAAGGGGTAGTGAGGCGTCCTCTGTAAAGACACGGCAGCGCGCCGCGAGGCGATCGTGAATCGCCCTTTGGCATTCTTCCCCGGCAACGGACAGGCCGCGAATGCAAGCCAGGGCAAAATGCCCAGATCAAGCTCCGGATCAATCTATTGATGCCGCGGATCCGCGTCCCCGTCCTGTGACCCTGGTCGTTCACGCCCCTCTGTCTACTGCACCACACGAATCAAACTTGTCTTTCGGTCCGCGGCGCCGCCGGCTAAGTTTCCCGCAATCGAGACCGCCGAGGCGGTTGCAACTAAAATGGAAAGTCCGGAGCCCGCCGTATCCGCCGTTTTCGCCGCGACGTAGCCGCCCAGGACCACTCCGCCGATCACGCCGATCACGGTCCCCATGGTGCGCCAATTCGACCCGCGCTTCTCCAGTTTCAACAAGGTGACGGAGGCGCGAGGGATCATGCCATTGCCCTTCGGAAACGCCTTGGAATCGGAAGTCTTCGTTACATCAAGGACCAAGCCGTCTTCTCGGACGGCAGCCACGTGGCCCTTAACGGTGACGGCATTCGGGAGCGTAAGCTCTACAGTTCTCTGATAAGTTGCCGCAGTCAGCTCATTCCACTTCAACTCCACGGGTGCGGAAGCGGCGAATAGGTTCGATTGGCCCACCACCAGGAGAGCCACGTAAATCGCAGTCAGGTTTTTGAAAGTCATCGGATATCATTCCTTTTTGATTGATTTGGGTCTACTACTTGCCTTGCTTGGTTTCGACTGGCCAATGCAGTCGATCTCAGTGAATCACGATCCCCGATCTCCAGCGGATGTTGTTAAACGTGGAAGCCTTGCCATCCGCATGGCGGTAAGGAAAATAATCGACTTCGACGGCTCGGAAGGCGATGTGACGGCGCAAGGCAATATCCACCCCACCTCCGATCGAGGCCGCGAAGCCCGTTTCGTTATAGGTGAATCGAGAGCCTTCGGCAGAAGCGCCCACCCGTCCAATACCAAACAAGGCGTGCACGAATGGACTCACCCGCTTGTTCCGCATGGTGACCGTGGGACCGAAAAGAAACGTGTGCACATTACCGCTTGCGTTCACGCTGACGCCTTGGATCGTGTCCGCGTTTTTGTAGTTTCCTCCAAAATCTCCAGTGACTCCGAACATTCGAGTGAGATTCACTGTTGCGCTAGCTCCCCATCCGGGTACATTCCCCAGCACGGACTCGCCGGTTGACCGGAGGAAGGCGCTCTCTGATGCACTGCTCCCCAAATTCCCGGGCAGCCTGGGATGAAGAAGCGAATATCCCCCGAAGATCTCGACCCTTGGAAAGTCGCTTTGTGCGTTGGCGGGAATCGTCAAGAGTATTCCGAAAGTCGCGAGACACAGAATATTTCTCCTGGTCACCTTAATCAAGGCACCAGAGCGTAAGTGACGGCCCACCGACAGGACAGTCACGGAAATCGCAGTCAGGTTTTTGAAAGTCATTGGATATGTTTCCTTGTCTGATTGATTTCGATCCTAAGGACGCCCGCCGATTGCCTCAGCGAAGGTATTGGACATGACCCGGTGGCCGGCATCCGTTGGATGGATGTTGAAACCTGCTCCCCGCCTTTCAACCAGGAGCAGACCCTTCCGGTCCAAGAACGCCGCATGGAGGTCCACCAGCACCACGCTGGCGGGGAAGAAACCGGCTACAACGGCGGTGGTTTGATTCATCGCGCCGATCAGCAGATCCGCTCCGGCGATGGGCAGCTTCGGATCGTAAAGGTTCCCGACGTAGATCTGCACATCTGGAGAGATGGCAACAAGGGTGCCCAAAATCGCCGCCAGGTTATTGCCGTATGCCTGAATCATGGCCGGCACTTTCGACGGATCGATCGTACCCTGAGCGTCCAGCAGCGAAAGCGCATCGTTGCCGCCGACCGTGAGGGTAACTACTTTCCGGTAAGTCTTACCGGTATTAGTGAAGGAGAGGTGAACTTGCGGGACCTGATAGCTCAAAACATCGGCGCTGGTTGCATTGGGAATGGCGGCTGCACAAAACAGCAGGTTGTTCAGAGTATCGATGGCCCCACCTTGATAAAGCTGGAATACAAAACCTTGGGTGGCAGGTTTGGCTTCGAACCCGGCGGAAAGGCTGTCCCCCAGAGCCAGGTAACGTGTGTTGTCATCGAACGACGCCCACGGCTGAGCGTTCGCGGTACCCGTGAGTACGAAGATAGTAAGCGCAGCGGCGATAGGCACGCGGCGGAAGTCAAACAGCTTGGATTTCATGGACATTTTGTTATTGCTCCTTGGACCCGAGTTTGCGCGCTCGCAGTAGCCCCCGTCCCGCGAAAACCCGGACAAAACTGTGATGAAGTTCTGATGGATGCCGCGCAACCCGGTATTTACAGAAGCTCGGTTACGATCTGGTATGCTCGTAAGCAGCCTTAACAGAGGAACTTACGCGAACACCGGGTTATGACCACAGGCATGAGCGCTCGCGGCTATGAATTCGGTCCGTACCGGATCGATGAGAGCGAGCGCCTACTCCGACGCGGGACCGAGCTGATTTCGTTGCCCCCCAAAGCCGCCGAGACCCTCCTTGTACTCGTCATCAACTCCGGCCGGATGGTGGAAAAGAGCGAGCTGATGCAGGCGGTCTGGCCCGATACCTTTGTGGAAGAAGGTGCGTTGACGCGCAATATCTCCCTGCTGCGTAAGGCGCTCGGGGAGGCCGGACTCGGGGTTGGTGGAGAAGATGCGGCCTACATCGAGACCATTCCGAAAAGAGGCTATCAGTTCGTGGCTCCGGTCCGGATGGCTCAACCCGGCGCGGCCCTGCTTGCGCCGGTCCAACCCGCTCCGGCCGAATCCGCGGCGGAAGAGCCCGGCGAGCTGTCCGGAACGGCGTCCACGGGAAAGCCCTCCACCTGGATCGCACCTGCGGTGTTCCTTCTTCTGGCTGCGGTGGTGGCGCTGGCCGGCTATTTTGCGATGCGCGGCCGTGATTCCGGTCCGGTTTCGCCAGCCGGCGCCCAACTGAACACGCTCGCGGTGCTCCCCTTCCGCAATGTCGCCGGAGACTCGTCCGAAGACTACTTTGCCGACGGCATGACACAGGCTTTGATCACCGGTCTGACGAAGATGGGGAATCTTCGGGTGGTCAATCTGACTTCTGAACCCGGCAGCCGGATGGATCCCGCGACCTTCGACCGGATTGTGCGTAGCTCGGAGGTCAAGCGGGTCTTAACAGGCACCGTCGTGCGCTCGGGCGGGCGCGTGCGGATCGATGCCCAATTGATCGATCCCGCAAGTCGCGCCGTGTATTGGGCCAATAATTATGAACGCGACGTGCAGGACGTTCTGAGTTTGGAATCGGCAGTGGCCCAAGCGATCGCCGCCGAGATCCAAGTGACCATCACTGCGGATGAGCGGCAGTGGCTGCAGGCAAGGCGGCAGATCAAGCCGGAAACGCTGGACGCCTATCTGCGAGGCCGTTACTTTTGGAACCGACGGACAGAGGAGTCCGTGAAACGGGCCGTGCAGTACTTCCAGCAGGCCATTGCGGCCGACCCCACCTACGCGCCCGCCTACAGCGGGTTGGCCGATTCCTACTCGTTGCTGGGATCGGTTGGCATCGACGGAATGCCGCCGAACACCGCCATGCCTCTGGCGAAGTCCGCCGCGCAAAAGGCGATCGAACTGGATCCGAACTTCGCCGAGGGACACGCATCTCTGGCATACGTCAAGTTATCTTACGACTGGGACTTGGCTGGGGCATTGGAGGAGTTTTCGCGCGCATTAGCGCTCAACCCAGCATCCTCGAACGCGCATCATTGGTACAGCCACTACTTCATGGCGGCGGGCGACTTGGGCAAAGCAACCACGGAGATGGAGGCGGCGCTGCGGATGGAGCCGCTTTCTCCCAGCATCAATATCGGCATCGGGTGGTGTTATTACTACACCCAGCAATATGGCAAAGCCATCGAACAGTATCGCTCGGTGGTGGAGATGGACCCGAGCTTTCCCCTGGCGCACCAGACGTTGGGAATGGCATATCAACAGAACCAGATGTATCCGGAGGCCATTGAAGAGTTCAAGCGTGCGGTTTCCCTGTCGGCCAACAGCCCAACAACGGTGGCTGGCCTGGCGAGTGCCTACGCCGCGGCGGGGAAACCGGATGAGGCGCGCCGGGAATTGGAGCGGCTCGAAGAGATGTCGCGCCAGCGCTATGTTCCCGCTCTTTACTTCGCCAGCATCCACCTGGCACTGGGTGACACCGCCAAGACCTTTGTCTGGAGCTGGAAAGCCCTGGGTGAGCGGACCGATTACCTGATGTATCTTCGCGTGGAACCCCGCATCGGCAAACTCGCGGGAAATCCCGAATTCATCAGACTGCTGAGCGCTTTGCACCGGTGAATCCATGAAACTCATCGCTGCCGTTCTTGCATTACTGCTGCCGATGGCGGAAGTCGGCTGGGCCGCCCGTTGTACAACCACCCGAGACGCACGCGCCTTTGAGGAATATAGGAACTATGCCCGGGACGCGGAACAAGCCATGCCGGCGCGTTTCGCTCAAGGCCACCTGTCATCGGCCGGTGAGACGGTGCGTAAGCGGCTCCTCACGGATTTTCAAGGCGGCGCTCCGGTTCGCTGGAACATCAGCCAGGAGGCGGTCAATCGGCGTATGGCGGAGTGGAACGGAACCGTAATCGACTGGGTTGGAGCCGTCCGCATCCGCAACACAAGCCTGGCGGAGTTCAGAGCCGTATTGGAGGATTATGGCCGCTATGCCGCGATCTATCAGCCGATGATTTACGATACGAGGGCGCGCAAGCTGGACGCCGGTTCGGGCGCCGCCTACGAAGTTACCTACGGGTTTCAGAACACGTATCGCGCGGCATCCGTGTTTCCGCAACACTACTCCTTTGAAGTGAAGGCGCGCGCGGATTACATGGAGGACAACAGCCGTCCTGATCCGGTGCTGACCGTCCATGCGCAAGCCAGCGAAATCCGCGAATCCGACAGCGGCGTGCCGGGCCGCGACGATTTTCTGGAGCCGTATCACGACCATGGTATTCTGTGGGCTCTCAACACCTATTGGCGCGCGCGTGCCGAAGGCCAGGACTTGTATGTGGAGTTCGAGGCCATCACGCTCGCCCGCTCCATTCGGGACTTCACATGCAAGATCGGAATTTTTCCGGTTCCCAA
>CAMAUG010000157.1 GCA_945861255.1 Candidatus Sulfopaludibacter sp. SbA3 | reverse complement strand
TTGGTTGATGCGGTTGTCCTCGGCTAGAAGAATGTTCAAGCTTCGAGTATCCGTATCATTCGGATCGGTGGCCAGCGGATCGGAGGCCGGCGCGGCTCGTAATAATTCCACCAGGGCCTCTCGCAGATCGCGCTTGAAAATCGGCTTGGTCAGATACAGGCCGATGCCCAGTTCGCGGCACCGCGCCGAGCGATCCTTTGTTTCCACCGAACTCAGCATCAGGATCAGCGCGTCTTCGGAACCTCGCCGCCCCCGGATTTCCCGTGCCAGGTCGAAGCCATCCATGTCCGGCATTTTCACGTCCAGCAGGATGACGTCGAAGACCGCTCGGCCGGTGCGGTCGAGTTCCCGGAGCGCGGCAGCGGCGCTCGCGCACAACACCGTCTCCATGCCGAAGGAATGCGCAAAACCGTCCAGGACGCGCCGGTTGATCTGGTTGCCATCGACGATCAGAACACGGCAGCCTTCGAGCACCACCATTGCCCGCAACGCAGCCAGGCCCGGTTTGACTTCACCTGGCATCAGCCCCACATTGAAACGGAATGTGGTCCCTTCGCCGGCATCGCTCTCCACGCCGATCTCGCCGCCCAGTAATTCAACCAATTTTCTGGAAATCGCCAAGCCCAGGCCGGAGCCTCCATACTGGCGCGTCGCGGAACCGTCGGCCTGCGTGAACGAATCGAAGATCTGTTGCTGTTTTTCATACGGAATCCCGATCCCGGTGTCGCGTACGGCGAACTGGATGCGCCGCGAGCCGCTCTGGGGCGCAAGGTCCCCCTCCGGAACTCGCGCGGAAACTGTGACTTCACCTTGTTCGGTGAATTTGATGGCGTTGCTCAGCAGATTCATGAGAATCTGCTGCAGCCGGTACGGATCGCCGATGACGCGTTCCGGCAGCCGGGCGTCCAGGTCGCATATCAGGTCCAATCCCTTTTCGTGAGCGCGCACTGCCACGGTTCTCAGCGCGCGGGCCAGAACGTCCTCAAGGTCGAAATCAACGGCTTCAATCGCGAGTTTCCCGGCTTCGATCTTGCTGAAGTCCAAAATGTCGTTGAGCAGGAATAGAAGGCTCTCCGCCGAGGCGTGGGCGGTTTCCAGGTAGTCGCGTTGTTCCCCGGTCAGCTCGGTGTCCAGCGCGAGTTGGGTCATGCCGAGCACCCCATTCATGGGCGTGCGTAGTTCGTGGCTCATGTTCGCCAGGAATTCACTCTTGAGCTGCGCGGTTTCCTTCGCCTTCTCCTCCGCCGCGAGCAGTTCCCCGGTCTTCGCGTGCACGGCCATCTTGCGCTTTTCAATCTGCTCCAGCAGGTTGTTGGACTGGCGGATGAGGAAGCCGAATTCGTCGTTGCCTCCCGGGGTTGCGCGAATGGAGTAGTCTCTCCGAATGGCGACTTCACCCGCCGTGCGCGCAAGGTCTACGATCGGGTCCGAGATGATCCTCCGCAGATGAATCGACAACGTGAACGCTACTGGCACCGTGCCGAGCAAGATGAACAGCATGATCCCGGCATATGCCGCCAGACGGGAATAGAGATCATCCAAGTCCGCCCGCACGGAGATCCACCCAAGATTGCCTCCACTGAACAGAATGGGGCGGACCATGGACAGGGAGCCGCTTTCAAATCGATATCCCTCGCGGCCAAGCTTAGGAAGCTCAACGGATGCCTTGGCTGCATTGTGCCGGTAACTGGTGAAGATCTGCCCCTTGGCGGTATAGATCGCCGCCGCCGTGACCGATTTGTCGGCTGCCAAGGCGCGCAAAGTCTCCTTGGCCGCCCGTTGATCGCCGAACGTCAGAGCCGCCACGCTGTTGGTCCCGATGATCTCCGCCTGGGTCGCCAGCGTTCGCACCATCTCCTGGCGGAACGTGAACCACTCGACGACCATGATGGCGCTGCCGGCCGTGGCCAGCGCGACCAGGGCGGTTAGCACCATGAGCCCTGTCAGCTTGCGCTTGATAGAAATGTCTTCCAGAAACCGCATCGCCAATTTGTCCCCGCGCCGTTGACTTGCCGTGCCAGACTGAGCAATCGTGAGCCGATTCTCACATGCGCACGATTGTCCGGCAGCGTTACGAATCCATGCCGTTCAGAGTCCTGCCGCGCAGCGTCCCGGACCACGCCCGGCGTGCGGCGCGTGCTCATCGCTCTTACCCTCGTTGTGGACAACACGGGAACACTGAGTAATTCCTCCATGGATAGTTGGGCCAACGGGTCGGGCTCTCCCTGGCTCGACGCCACGCCAGCCAAGTTGAACGCGACGGCCGGCAGAATCCATATCGTGTTGTGCGCGGACATGGTTTTTCTTGAAGTCTCGCTGAGCCTTATCGGCTCCCAATCCGCTACTCAACCCCGTAATATGGAACGTGATGAAGTTCTACCAGAAGCCCACTTGCTCCACGTGCCGCAAGGCTAAGAAATGGCTGGCCGCCAACGGCGTGAAGGCCGAAGAAATCGATCTGAATCGCGGTCTTTCCGAGGCCGAAATCGATGCGCTCATCGGCACGCGTGACTATACGAAATTCCTTAATTTCCGTAATGCGTTGTATCGCGAGCGCAAGATGAAAGCAAACCCGCCGTCGCGCACCGAAGCGATCAAGCTGATGGCGAAGCACCCCAACCTGATCCGCCGGCCTCTGCTTGTGAAAGGCTCGAAGATCGCGATCGGCTTCGATGCAGACGAGTTCCGCGCGTTGAGCGGGCTGTGAGACGCGACCACATCCCGCTGTATCTGGCCGGCGCGTCCGCGGTGACGACGGTGGTGTCCATCGCGGCGTTTGAGATTCTGATGGCGTTGGCGCTGGTCTCCGTCCTGCTGACGCCCGCTGCGCGGCGCGCCTGGCGATGGCCACCCGCGACGTTGCCGTTATGCGCCTGGGTGGTGTTAACGGTGGCATCCGCGTTCGCCTCCGGCGACGTGCGTTCCGCGCTGCCGCAGTTCAAGAAGTTTTACATTTACTTGATGTTGTTCCTGGTGTTCGCGGCGTTCCGCGAGCTCTCCGAAATCCGCTGGGTAGCTGCGGGCTGGGCGCTGGGCGCGGCGCTGTCGGCGGTCTGGAGCGGCGTGCAACTGGCGCGCACGTTCACAGGCTACGCGGCCTACGTGAGCGACGCGCGCGCCACCGGATTCATGGGCCATTGGATGACCTTTGGCGGCGAAATGATGATGTCGCTGTTGTTCGTGGGAGCGGCCGTGCTGTTTTCGCAGTGGCGGCGCGCGAAGCCATGGCTCGCCGCGGCGTGCGCTGTGATTGCCTTCGGGTTGCTTGCCAGCTACACGCGCAGCATGTGGCTGGGTGCGGTGGCGGGCGGGGCATACCTGGTGTGGATGTGGCGCCGCTGGATGGTGCTGGCGATCCCGGCGCTAGTCGCCATCTTGTTGCTTGTGGATCCGTTTGCCGTGCGCGAGCGCGCGGTTTCGGCATTCAGGCCAGCCGAGGTCGACTCCAACCAGTTCCGCGTCGTAACGCGGCAAATCGGTTGGGAGATGATCAAGGCGCACCCGTGGCTGGGGCTGGGGCCGGAACAGGTAGGCCGGCAGTACGAGCGATACATTCCCGCCGGCGTGGCTCGTCCGCTGCCATCCGGCTACTATGGACACCTGCACAACGTCTACATTCATTACGCGGCGGAGCGTGGCGTGCCGGCGCTGCTGGCGTTGTTGTGGATGGTGGGGCGGGCGCTGATGGATTTCACGCGCGCGGCGCGGCGGCCGGCCGGGGAAGCCCGCTGGGTACTGAACGGCGCGATCGCGGCCGCCATCGCGGTGCTGCTGAGCGGTTGGTATGAGGTGAACCTGGGGGACAGCGAGGTGCTCGGCATGTTCCTGGCGGTGATGGGGTTGGGCTACGCGGCGGTTCACATCTCCGCGACTCACATCTCGACCCCCGCGCCCGATAAGCCGTGATGTGGAGAGCGGTCCAAAACCGTACTTGACGTTTCGCGTCGCCGGCAAAAATTTCGCCATCGAAGCTTGCCGCGTGCGGGCTATCGTCCCGGTAGAGGAGTTGACCCCTTTCCCTGGCATGGGATCATCCGCGGTCCTGGGAATCGCGAGCCTCGGCGGCCGGACCTTTGCCGTTCTGGATCTACGCGTCAAGCTGGATCTGCCCCAGGATCGAAGCGGCTCTCGCATGAGTGACGGCATTGCCCCCCACATCGTCGTCGTCAGCGTGCGCGAACATCTGGCCGGATTCATCGCGGACCGGGTTTCCGATGTTCATGCATACTACGCCCGTGATTTGCGCGGCGGCTGGCTGCGCGGCCTGGGACGGCCTCGGCGGTTGCTCGATGTGGAGAAAATCATCCGCCACACGGATCTGGTGGAATTCTGGCAGCCCGGCTCACGAATGGCGCCGATGGACCAGCCGTTGGCTACTGAAACTGCTCCTGCGGCACTTCCACGTTAAAGCTATACCCGAACCCGCGTACGCTGCGGATGAAGGCCGGCCCGCCTTCCTGTTCGATCTTCTGGCGCAGGCGCAGAATGTAGACATCCACGGTGCGGTCGATGACCGCGCGGTCGTGGCCCCACACCGCGTCCAGCAACTGCTCGCGGCTGAACACCACGCCGGGGCGGCTCATCAGGAATTCCAGCAGGCGGAATTCGGTGGCGGTCAGCGTTACCTCGCGCCCGCCCAGCTTGACGATGCAGCGCGCGCGATCCACCTCAAGCTCACCAGAGCGCAGCACTTTCGCAGCCGGCGTCTGCCCGCGGAAATGGATCTTAACGCGCGCCACCAGCTCACGCACGAAAAACGGCTTGACAATGTAGTCGTTGGCGCCCAGCTCCAAACCGACAATGCGGTCCGTCTCGGTGGCCTTCGCGGTGAGAAAGATCACCGGAACGTTGGCCAGGTCCGGGTGCGCGCGGATGCTTCTACAAATTTCCAGGCCTCCGGTGTCGGGTAGCATGATGTCCAGAATGATCAGGTCCGGACGCTCCCGCCGGCACAGCTCCAGCGCGCCTTTGCCAGTCTGCGCGCCAACTAGCTGAAACCCCTCTTTTTCCAGGTTGTACTGAATCAGCGAGTACAGGTCGGTGTCGTCCTCTATGAGTACGATCTTCTTCATGTGTTTCTTACTCATTCAGCATAACCGTGCACCTGTTACAACCATATTACAGGTTGGTTCCGCCGCCGTGAAAAATGAGGGGCCGGGAGGATAAACCGGTTACCCGCCGGTGCCGCGGGGCGCATTCGCCCGATCGTTGAACACGGGCCCGCTGCGAGCAGCGCAGTTCAACGACGGCAGTTGCTATCGTCGCGTGATCACTACCGTCCGCGACCCTAGGTTGCCTGCCGCGTCAACGGCCTTGATGGTCACCGCGTTCATGCCGATGAGGAGGGGAACCGTGGCAGACCAGCTGGTGGTTCCCACAGCCGGTCCCGCTTTGGCGAAGTTGGTGGCCCACGTGACCGCGTACACGCCTACGTTATCGCTGGCCGCGCCTCGCAGCGTAAACAGCGAGCTGGATGTTGCGTAGGTTGCCGTGGAGGGGGTGGTGATGGTCACGGCCGGCGCGGTCGTATCCCCTGTCGGCGGCGGTGGTGGCGGCGGCGGTGGCGGCGGCGGTGGGTTGGGCGGCGGAACGACAATGGTCGAATCCTGCGTCGCATACAGTGTACGCGCCGATGCAATGTCCACGCTTGAAAGCTGCGCCCAAATTCGATAATACGGATACATCACCGCCGCCGGATCGTCGGAGTGGCCGAGGCCCAGCGCATGACCGAGCTCATGCAGCGTGACGCTGAACAGGTCCGTATTCGATCCGATTCTCCAGTGCTCAGCCTCGTCGAGATGCATGTCGCCCGCGATGGGCTCCGGATTGGGGGGCGCTGGAAAGAACGTGTGCGCCAGCACGCCGCCCGTGGCGTCGAACGGGTACGCGTCGCCGTGCCACCCTGCGCCGAACAGGATGTTCACCGTCTTCGCGCCTGTGGCGTTGCTCGCCTGCGCCCACGAAATCTTGACTGCTTTGGACCACTCCGCCATCGCTCGCCGGATCTCATTCTGCGTTGCCGTGGGGTCCAGCTGGGGTGTCAGTTTGGTGAACACGTAGGCCAGGCTGGCCGCGCCTAGACCGGGCCCATCCCAGCCGTCGCCGTAGGTCTGGATCAACTGCGCCATGGTTCCATTCGCGGTCAACGCGCCTTCGCAGGGGCGCACGGAAATGCCGTTGATAAATTCGTCCGAGGCGGGAAATACGTAGGCGGTCTCGTCACGGGAAACCAGACGCAGGAGGGTCCAGCGAAGACGCTCCGGTGGAATTTTCACCAGCAACTGATGCGATTGCAAATCCGGGTTGTCCCGCAGCTCCGAGCCGGCCGCCAAGACCACCCAGCGCGCCAGGTTCATGTCCACGTCCGCGTGGAATTCCGCCAGGTAGAAGGCCCCCGTTGGAGACTGCGGGTGAATCAGCGGACTGATCTTGTCCGCAGGCGCCACGGACGACTTAAAATGGACGTTCAGTCCTGCCAGGTTAACGCGCCGAGGCACCGCGACCAGCAGTCCGTTTTCGGGGACATCCCCCAATACGCGGACCCCGCGCCGGCCGAGCTCGGTGACCGTCGAAGGGGTGGGTGGTTCATCGAATTGCAGCAGCAGGTGTCCCCCTCCCAGCTCCGTGGGGCTGGTGGCTTCCATGACGTGGGCGGCGTGCGACGCGCCCGTATCCACCGCGCGCGTCTTGAGATGAAGCTTGCTCTGGCCGGCGGCGAAGGAAATAGAGAGCGCGAGCAAAACTGAGAGGCGGATAATGCGGAGGACCATGCCGCTCTCATCGTTTTGGGATGAGGATTGCCCAGCGCAATCGGCACTTATCACTTATAAGGATTTGACTGATGCGCGCACGTGCAACAGCGCGCGTGCAACGCGCTGGACGCAGCGGCGGCAGTGTTGTATTCTTGCTTGGTTCGCCAACCTGACCGATCAGAGTGTTCTTGGGGCTCGGCTCCACCGCTGAACTGGGGCGATTGTAGCCGGCGAGCTACACTAGCGCCGCGCGGTGACGGTGATTTCAACCCGTGCGCCGGGCGCCGCGAGCTTCGACACCCCGACAGTGGTGCGCGCCGGCAGGTTGGTCTTGAAATACGTGGTGTAGACGGCATTCATGCGCTGGAACAATTCCATGTCAGTCAGATATACCTGCACGGAGACCACGTCCGCATAGGACATCTTCGCTTCCCGGAGAACGATGCCGATGTTGTCGAGCACCATTCGGACTTCGGCGGCAAAATCCTCGGGGACTTTTCCGCTCTTGAGATCGCGGCCGATCTGCCCCGCGACGTACAGAGTGCCATCGACCAGCACGCCAGGGCTGAACGGCGCCCCTGGAGCGAACTCTTTGGGTTGAATGATTTGTTTCTCGGCCGCGGCGGGAAGTGCCGCGACAAGCAGACCTACGAAAACGAGGTGAGCGAATTTCATACGTACGAGTGAATCATACTTTCGCCCGGGCCACAACACCCCGCATGGAGGAAACGGCCGCGAGTCCTGCGTGGTTGTGCGAATCTCAAGGATTCACACTCTGATTTGTGAATCCAGGGAGGCAAGGTTTGATCAAGTCAATCTTCAAAGTCGAAAAGCCGGTGATTGGCATGCTGCACCTGCCGGCGTTGCCTGGTTCCCCCAGAAACACCGATGATTTGGCCGCCATTCGGGCCTATGTTCTCCGGGATGCCGAGGCGCTGGCGGAGGGCAGCGTGGACGGATTGATCCTTGAGAACTTCGGAGACTCGCCGTTTTTTCCGGGCCGGGTTCCGCCGCACACGGTCGCCTTCATGGCGGTGCTGGGGCAGGAGGTCAAAGCCAGGTTCCCGTTGCCGCTGGGAGTGAATGTGCTGCGCAACGACGGGATAAGCGCGCTGGCCATCGCCGCCGCGACCGGCGCTGCGTTCATCCGCGTGAATATATACACTGGCGCTCGCCTCACCGACCAGGGCGTGATCCAAGGCGAGGCTCACAAGGTGCAGCGGTATCGCAGGCTGCTGGGCACCGGGGTAAAGGTGTTCGCGGACGTGGCTGTGAAGCATTCGGCGCCGCTGGCCCCGCGCGACCTTCGCGCCGAAGTGCAGGACACGCTGGCTCGCGGCCACGCCGACGCTATCATCGTTTCCGGTTCCGCCACGGGAGAGGAAACGCAGGTTGAGGACGTGAAGCTCGCCAAGATTCACGCCGGGGAAGCGCCGGTGCTGGTGGGCAGTGGAGTGAATCTGGAAACGGTCGAAGCGTTATTGCCGCACGGCGATGGATTCATCGCGGGTACTTCACTCAAAACAGGCGGCCGCACCACCCATCCGGTGGATCGCTCCCGCGTGAGCGAGTTCATGGCTGTGGTGAAGAGACTGCGACGCGCTTAAGAGGCGTCGGCCGAGGGCCCCGCCCGGCATGCCCGCTCTCGAAAATTCGCCGATGCTATACTGTGAATCGCCGTAGTGGATTCCTGTGTCATCCCCTTCTCAACCACGCATTCCGGAAATCGCGCAGGGCCCCGGCGGCCTCTGGGTGCCGGAATCGGCGGCGGAACGTACCGCCATCCGCGAGCAACTGGAACGCATGCTCGCCAACCCCCTTTTTGCCAACAGCCGGCGTAGCGCGAAGCTGCTGCGCTACGTGGTGGAGCACACGCTGGATGGACGGGCCGATTACCTCAAGGAGCGCACGCTGGGCGTGGAGGTCTTCCAGAGGGTCCCCGACTACGACACCAATCGCGACCCCGTCGTGCGCACCACGGCGGTTGAGATTCGCAAGAGGATCGCCCAGTATTATTCGGAATCGCGGCGCGATTCGGAGATCCGC
>CAMAUG010000156.1 GCA_945861255.1 Candidatus Sulfopaludibacter sp. SbA3 | reverse complement strand
CCACGCCGTTCGACGTCCGCACCTCGTGCAGCGCCTTGGGCCAAGAGACGGGATCGCCGATGCGGATCGCCGTCGCCAGCGTTTCAGGATTCGCCACGGCTTCCAGGGCGCCGCCGGTTTTCCACATCTTGTAAAATGGCGCGGCGCCTTCGGCCTGAATAACCGCGATGCGCGGCAGTTTTTCGATGAGCCCCAACTCGCGAGCTTCCCGCAAAGCCTTGCCGAACGCCGATGTGTTACCCAGATTGCCGCCCGGCAGCACCACCCAATCCGGCACTTGCCAATCACGTTGATCGAGCACTTCGAACATGATGCTCTTCTGGCCTTCCACACGGAAGGGGTTCATGGAGTTGAGCAGATAAATACCAAGCCGTTCGGCCAGCACGCGCACCAGCGCGAGAATCTGATCGAAATTCGCTTCCACTTCCAGCGTTTTCGCCCCATACTCCAGCGCCTGGGCAAGTTTTCCGAAAGAGATGTTGCCGTGCGGCAGAAAGATCAGCGCCTCCATGCCGCCCGCCGCGGCATACGCGGCCATGGAGGCCGACGTATTGCCGGTGGAAACGCAGGCGACGCGCTTCATCTTCAATCGGCGGGCTTGGGCGGCTCCGCACGTCATGCCGTTGTCTTTGAACGAACCCGTGGGATTGAAGCCTTGGTGCTTGAACGTGATGCGATCTAGCCCGCCGTATCGCGCTGCGAGCGGCGCGTCCAACATGGGCGTGTTGCCCTCGCGTAACGTAACCACGTGCGAATAGTCGTCCAAGAAAGGAAACAGCTCGCGATATCGCCACACACCGCTGGCATCGAGCGGCGCGTTGCTCGTCCGGCGCTCGCGAAAGGTGCGCTTTAGGTAGCCAGGATCCGGACGCTCGCCGCTGTAGACCGCCTCGAGCAACCCTCCGCATTTCGGGCAGTTGTAGAGAACTTCAGTGATGGCGAAGCGCGCTCTGCAGGAGGATTCAAAGCACGCCAATTCGGCCTGGGCCGGGCCTGGCGGCGCTCCTTCGGGCCGTGCGCTTGCGGGCAAATCGGCCCGTACGGTAATGGACATATGTTTTCAGTTTAGACTAAAGGTTTTCCTCCACTCATGCTCAGCGTCCATCTCGAAGCGGGCCGTGTTCAGATCCGTAGCGTTCCCCTGCCCCGGGTTCGCGAAGGCTACGCGCGCATCCGCATGCTGGCCGCCGGTATTTGTTCCACGGACTTGGAACTTCAGCGTGGCTACTATGGTTTTTCCGGAACCCCGGGACACGAATTCGTCGGCGAAGTGGTGGCCGCGGCGGGCGAAGAAGGCCGGCGTTGGCTGGGCAAGCGCGTCGCGGGTGAGATCAACCTTGCCTGTGGAAAATGTTCGTGGTGCGCGCGTGGCCTGGGACGCCACTGCCCAGCGCGTAGCGTGCTGGGAATCGTGAACCACCCGGGCGCGTTTCGCGAGTTTCTGACTCTGCCGCTCGCGAATCTGCATGAAATTCCGCGCTCGCTGACTACGGAACAAGCAGTGTTCATCGAACCGTTGGCGGCCGCCTGCGAGATTCTCGACCAGGTCAAGATTCCCGCGGGCGCCGCCGTAGCTGTGTTGGGCGACGGAAAGCTGGGGCTTCTGATAGCCCAAGTGCTGCAAGCCCACGGCGCGCGCGTTCACCTGTTCGGCCGTCATCCGGACAAGATGAGGATCGCGGCGCGGGCGGGCGTGACCACGGAGGTTCTCTCCGCCACGCTGCCGTCTAAAGCCTTTCGCTGGGTGGTGGACGCAACCGGTTCCAGTGAGGGCCTCCGCACCGCCGTTGCAATGTGTGAACCGCGCGGCACCGTCATCATGAAGTCCACCGTGCACGGATTAGCTTCCATCGATACGTCCCCCATCATCGTGGGCGAACTCACGCTGATCGGTTCGCGATGCGGGCGCTTCGAGCCTGCGATCCGCCTCTTGAAATCCGGGAAGATCCGCGTGGAAGACATGATTTCCAACGAATTCCCGTTGGAGCGCGCAACGGATGCGTTCACGGAGGCGGCCACCAAAGGGATGCTGAAGATCCTTCTGCGGAATACTTCATGATACAAAGTACTTGACATAGACGCGTTCTTTCTCGATAATGATGGCATGGTACGACGACTGCTTGCCATTGCCTTCATCTTTGTCTGCACGTCAGTTGCGTGGGCGATACTGGGCGGAACAATTCTGGCGCGCACCCGGTCCGCGGACGGAACCTTGCGTGGACGGGTGGAGGGCACGTGGGGCGCTCCACAACTGCAAAAGGCGCCGACGGCCGAATACACGGTAACGGTTCCGTACGAAGAGACGGAAGTTGTGGACGGAAGCAAGCGCCGCGTTACCCGCACGCGCGACGTGGTTCACAGCCTGCCGCCCGGCCGTAGTGACATCACTGCGGCTCTTGCGCTTCAACATCGGCAGAAGGGACTGCAATGGTACTCCACGTATACAGTGGATTTCCAGGGCGAATACGATTTTCAGAATCCGGAAACAGTCGCGCATCCCATGCGTCTTGCCTTTGCGCTGCCCGCGGCGCAAGCGGTGTATGACAACCTTCAATTTCTGGTCGATGGACAACCCGCCACCGCCATCACCGCGAATGGTTTCGCGTATATGACGGTGGAGGTTGCCGCCAATCAGATGTTTCGTCTCAACGTTCGCTATAGGTCCCATGGTCTGGATACGTGGCGCTATAGCTTCGGTGAGAACGTCAATCAGGTGCGCAATTTCCGTTTAAGGATGACGACTGACTTCGCACAGATCGATTTCCCGGACAACACACTTTCTCCGGTGACCAAGACGCGGAGCGGCGCGGGTTGGCAGTTGGAGTGGAATTACACGAACCTGCTGTCGGGTTTCATGATCGCCATGGTCATGCCGGAAAAGATTCAACCTGGATTGCTTGCCAGCCAGATCAGCTTCTTCGCGCCCGTTTCGCTGTTCTTTTTCTTCTTCGTGATGTTCATCGTCACCACCATCCGGAACATGGATTTGCACCCCATGAACTACTTCTTCCTGGCGGCCGCATTCTTCGCGTTCCACCTGCTGCTGGCGTATCTGGCGGACCAGATTAATATTTATGCGGCGTTCCTTGTTTCAGCGGCGGTGTCGGTGTTTCTGGTAGTCACCTACTTGCGCCTGGTGACCGGCAACCGCTTTGCCCTGCGCGAGGCAGGTCTGGCGCAATTTGTCTATCTGGTTCTATTCTCGTTCGCCTTTTTCTTCAAAGGCTACACGGGGCTAGCGATTACCATCGGCGCGATTCTCACGCTGTTCGTGGTCATGCAAATGACGGCGCGAATCGACTGGGCGTCGAAGTTCCGAGCGTCGGCGGAGCCTCCCCCATTACCGGCGGCGCGCTGACCGTTCATGCGATCCTAGGATTTTCGGGAGGGTTCCACTGGATCGTTCATCGCGTCCCGCGCCGTTGCGCATTGTCTCGATCGGCGGCGGAACGGGCTTGTCCACGCTGTTGCGCGGCTTGAAACGCTACGTCAAAGCCGGCGATGGCTCGGTTGAAATTACCGCCGTGGTCACCGTTACCGATGACGGGGGCAGTTCCGGCCGCCTGCGCCGCGAGTTCGACGTATTGCCTCCGGGCGATATCCGCAACTGCATGGTGGCCTTATCGCGCGATGAGACCCTGCTCACGCGCCTGTTCCAATACCGGTTCGCGAGCGGGCGCGGACTGAAGGGACATAGTTTCGGCAACCTGTTTCTCACGGCCATGACCAGTTTGACGGGAGACTTCAGCCGCGCCGTAAAGCTCTCCGCCGAAGTCTTGTCGGTACTGGGCCGTATTTTCCCTTCGACCGGCACCAGTGTAACGCTGGAGGCCACGCTGGTGGATGGCCGCCAGGTGTTGGGCGAAACGAAGATCAGCCGTAGTCCAGTGCGGATAAAGAAAGTGGCTTTGAAGCCGCGCAAACCGAAACCATTGGAGGAAACCCTGGAGGCGATCGCCGCCGCCGACCTGATCACGTTGGGTCCGGGATCGCTCTACACCAGCGTGATTCCCAATCTTCTGGTGGACGGAATCCCGAAAGCCATCGCCGCTTCGCCCGCGCTCAAGGCGTATTTCGTGAATTTGATGTCGCAGCCGGGCGAGACCATGGGCTATCGCGCCTCCGATCATGTGAGTGCGATTCTCGAACATTGCGACGCCCGCGTGATGGACATTTGCGTTCTGAATTCCAGTTCCATTCGGGGCCGCGCGCTGGACCATTACCAGGCGCGAGAAGCGCAGCCCGTCGAAAACGACATCGCGAATCTTACAGCCTTGGGCGTGGATGTAGTGGCCGCGGATTTGCTCCGGATGTCCGGCACGCGAATGCAGAACAAGATTCGGCATGACCCGGGCGCGATCGCCGCTACCGCGATTGAACTGGCGCAGAAGGGCCGCAGGCGGAAGCGGAAGCTGGCGTCATAGGAGACGGGACGGGGGAGACGGGACGGGGAAGCGACACGGGAAAACGATATGAACACAGCCGTTGTGATTCTCGCCGCCGGCCTCGGCACTCGAATGAAATCCAAGCGCGCCAAAGTGCTGCATGGCGCGGGCGGCCGCGCGCTGATTGAGCACGTGGTGCAGGCCGCGCGCGCGGTGGCCCCGCCGGACCGCATCGTGGTGGTTACCGGGCATCAGGCCGGCGAAGTGGAAGCGCTGCTGGCGCCCACGGGCGTGCAATTCGCGCGTCAAGTGGAGCAAAAGGGCACTGGTCATGCCGTGTTGTGCGCACGCAAGAAGCTCAAACGGCACGACGGGTTCCTGATGGTGCTCTACGGCGACACGCCTTTGCTTTCCGGCGCCACCGTGCGCGCTGCGCAGCAAGCCCAGGCGCGCTCCAAGGCGGCGGCGACGCTCATCACCACCACGCTCGCCGATCCCACCGGTTACGGCCGTGTGATCCTCAACGAACACGGCGGCGTCGAAGCCATCGTTGAGCACAAGGCCGCCACGCCGGCGCAATTGGAAGTCCGGCTGATCAACTCCGGCATTTACTGTTTTCGCGCGGACTTGCTCTGGAAACACATCGGTGAAATTGAGCCGAATAACCCGGCGCGGGAGCTTTATTTGACCGACATGGCCGCCATACTTAACCACCACGGCCATCGCGTCCAGCAGTTTCATCTGGATAATTCGAGCGAACTGCTGGGCATCAACACGCGCGTGGAACTGGCGGAAGTGGACCGCATTCTGCGCGCCCGCAAGACGCGCGAACTGATGCTCTCCGGCGTGACGATTGAGCGGCCGGAGACGGTCACCATCGACGCACAGGTGCGCGTGGGCGCCGACACCGTGATTGAACCGTTCGTCCGCCTGCTGGGTAACACCATCGTCGGCGAAGAATGCCGCATCGGACAAGGCTCCGTGCTGGAGTCCGCGGCATTGGCGGACCGGGTCACGCTGGGGCCGTACACCCTGGTCGCGGATTCGCGCATCGATCCCGGCGCGCATGTAGGCCCGTTCGCCCGTATCCGCATGGACACGCAGGTGGGGCCGGAGGCGCGTATCGGCAACTTCGTGGAGCTGAAGAAGACCCGCCTGGGTGCCGGCTCGAAAAGCCAGCACCTGGCCTATTTGGGTGACTCCGACATCGGAGAGCGCGTCAACATCGGCGCCGGAACCATCACCTGCAATTACGACGGCGAAAAGAAGCACCAGACCAAGATCGGGGCCGGTGCGTTTATCGGCAGCAACTCCACCCTGGTGGCGCCGCTAGAGATCGGCGAGGATAGCTACGTGGGCGCGGGCAGCGTCATCACCCAGGAGGTTCCAAGCAGAGCCCTGGCTCTGGGACGGGAGCGGCAGGTGAATAAGCCGGACTGGGTCGCCGCCAAGAAGAAAAAGACCTCCAGGAAAAAGTAGTGATTGCCGCCAAACAACGGGCGGGCCGCGGTCAGACGACCAGTAACGGCGGTCAGACCACCAGCACCGGCGGTCAGACCACCAACACCGGATGATACACATTCGGTAACCGCACTTCTCCAATGGCCAACAACTGGCCGTCACCCGTAATGGCCTTCACAAAACGTGCGCCGGCGCGGACATGGAAAGGCGACACGCGAAAATCGCGCCCTTGGCGGATGTGGGCGGCAGTGACTAGGTCGACGACATGGGCCGGAAATTCAGGCAGCAGCTGCGCCGCTGGAATCAGCGCCTCGGTGAGCCGCCCTTGTTCCGCCAGGGCGCCCAGTTCTTCCAGCGTCCTGGCCTGCTCGATGCGGAACTCCCCCGAGGCGATCCGCCGCAAATCGCGCAGGTGCGCTCCGCATCCTAACGCCTGCCCCGCGTCATGCGCGATGCTCCGTACGTACGTGCCCGCCGTACAATGCAAACGAATTTTCGCCTGATGGCCGTCCAAGCCCAACACCTCCAACGAGCGTACCGTAATGCGGACCGGCTGTAACTCCACCAACTGGTGCTTACGAACCAGTTCGTAGGCGGGTTTGCCGGCGATCTTCTTGGCGGAAACCGGCGGAGGCATTTGTGCGAACTCGCCCCGGAACCGGTCGAGTACTGCCTCTAACTCAGCCGGATCCAGGTTTACGCCGACTTCCGGGCCGATGCGTTCCCCATCCGCGTCGTACGTGTCGGTGGCGTAGCCGAAGTAGATCACCCCTTCGTAGATCTTGTCGTTCTTAGTATAAAATTGCGCGAGCCTGGTGGCGCGGCCAATCACCAGCGGCAGCACGCCCGTCGCGCCGGGATCGAGCGTCCCCAGGTGCCCCACCTTGCGCGTGTTCGTGAGCCGCCGGATCCGGTTGACGACGTCATGCGAGGTCCACTCACGCGGCTTGTCGACTACGATGATTCCATCCACTGACAGTTAGAGTAGCAACCGCCGCAAATGCGAGTCGAAAAGGCCGTCCGTTTTAGGCTCCGCCGTCTCTCTGCCCCGCTCGCCCACCGGCCCCACGCAGCTCGGGCAGCCTGATTGGGAGGGGCACGCGCGCAGCGGTTGCGATGCGCCTTCCAGCAGCCTCGGTGTGAACTTGAAAAGCGGCGCTTTGGCCGATGCCGCGAAGGTCTTCATGCCTCCGTGCTTTTCCGAACGAAGCATTCAATTAGCTGAAAACACCGACATTATCTCGCGGACCATCTCTTCCCGCGAATCAAAGCGCGCCTCTTCATAACATCCGAGAGGATTCTCCGGAGCGTTGATCAGGCACTTATTGCAATACGTACAGGGCTTAGGCGGACGGTCCAGACCGGAAGCAAACATCTTCGGCAAGTCCGGATTCGCCACCAGGGACCGGGCGATGGAAACGGCGTCGCATTTGCCGCCCTCCAGGGCGGCGCGAATGAAGGACGCGGTTTGAAATCCTCCCGTGCAGATCACCGGGATGCCCACCGCTTTCTTGATGGCCGCGGCGTCGGCCAGAGTTACCCCCTCAAACACCTTGCCGGCTTCTTTGCGCCAGCGCTTCTGGAAGAATTCACCGGAGAGCTTACCCCTGAAGAAAATGTAGTTGCGCAACGTCTTCGTTCCACTGGCCACCAGACTGTCGTAGGTCTTAAGTAACTCGTCGAGAGGCAGATCGCCCACCGGATTTCGGGGATGCGGGAAGAAGGCGCCGCCCGAGACGTGGATGGCGTCGACGCCGGCTTCCTCCAGCCAGGTGCAGACTCTGATGGAATCGTCGATGGTGTTCCCGCGCGGCTCGCCGGGTACCATGGCGTTGGCGTTCTCGGTGGCGCTGATTTTCATTTGCAGATGGAAGTCGCGGCCCACCTCCGCGCGTATGGCGGCGACAATCTCAAGGACAAAGCGCGCCCGGTTCTCCAATGGGCCGCCGTATTCATCGGTGCGGTCATTGATAGCGGAGGAAAGAAACTGCGTGATCAGGTATCCGTTGGCGCCGTGCAGCTCGACGCCATCCAGGCCGGCTTCCCGGGCTCGTCTGGCGCCCTGGGCGAACTGGTCCACGGCTTCCTTGATTTGCGCCGTGGTCATGCGCTCGCATTCGAAGCCGTGCAGCGGGTCGGGGCGATCTGTGGAACTCAACCCCTTCGCAAATTCGATGCCGGGAATATCGCGCTGACGCCCGCCGTGGCTCAACTGCAGAATAAACTTGCAATCGTGCGCGTGCACGGCCTCCCCCACGCGGCGCCAGAACGGAATGCGCGCATCGTGATCGATAGTGGCGTAGTTGGGAACAATCCGTCCGCGGATGGTCACCGGCACGAAGGAGGAAACGATCGCGCCCACGCCTCCCTTGGCGAATTTAGTCTCCCAATTGATCCGCGTTTGCGTGCCGCTGCCGTCGTAGTTGTCGAAACGGCCGGAAATGTTGGAGCGGAACAACCGGTTTTTCACCGTCAAATTCCGGAACGCAAGAGGCTGGAACAGTACGTCGCTCATGGTCTAATGAACCGCCTTCCACGGGTGGAACGCATTCTGCACGCCTTCCAGCGCGCGCGAGACGCCCGGGAAGTGGCGTTTCAAAACCGTCAGCATGGAATTGTGCTTGACCCAGTCCAAACCCTCCTGGGTGTAGATTTCGGCTGTGAAATCGTCGGTGAAGAAGCGGTCGCTCTTCAAGCGGCGGGACGCCATCAGCACGAAGATCCGGAACGCCGTTTCGCTGAAGCCGAACCCGTCCGGCAGCGGCTCGCAATAGAGGCCGACCATAAGATCCACCGCTTCGATGTTGTTGTTGTAGACGCTGCGGATCTGCTCGCGCCAGACGGCGTTATCGGTTAAGGTCTCAAAGGTGACCGGTTCCAGGCGGAGCAGGCGCCGGAAACGATTGTAACGCGGCACGCCGCGTTCACGATCGCGGTAAACATCGATGGCGGCGAGGTCCAGAATCTCACCGTCATCCCGTACCAGGTTCTGTAAGTGGCG
>CAMAUG010000155.1 GCA_945861255.1 Candidatus Sulfopaludibacter sp. SbA3 | reverse complement strand
ATGTTCCGGTCACTCTTCTATCACCTCTTTCCTGCGTTTCCGCGCGAGGATACCGCATTCGTCGCCATGAGTTTTGCGGAAGCGTTTTCTAGTCGTTGGGAAAATGTCCTAGCACCAGCCATCGGAAGAGTGAAAGTGAACGACAAAGCGCTGGCGCCCGTCCGGGTCGACGCCAGGAAAGTTAGTGACTCAATCCTGACAGAGATCCTCGATGGCATTGGTCGCGCTCGCGTGGTCTTAGCGGATATCACGGCCCACGACGCGCGTGGATTTCGTGGTCGCAATGGGAATGTCATGTACGAAGTCGGATTGGCGCATGCGGTTCGCCTTCCTGAGGAGGTTCTGCTCTTTCGGTCCGACGATCAGCAACTACTGTTCGACGTCTCTCGATCAGGGTGAACCGATATGACCCTGACGGAAATCCCAGCGCTGCTCGAGAGCAGGTTGCGGATGCCATCGTCTCAGCTCTGGGAGAGTTGGAACTACGCCGCCACCGTGCGGTTAAGCAGGCGGCCTCGCACCTTGACTATCCAAGCTGGATGCTACTCGTCGAAGCACACCGCTCCGGTGTCGCCCATCCGATTCGCACGACGATGGGACAGGTATTAGGTGCCATCGAGAGGGCCGACGCAATCGCACGTCTACTGGATCTTGGAGCAGTCGAGGCAAGATTCGTGGAGATTACAATTGAGGCACTCGCTACCGACGCTGCGGGAAGCCCTGGAGACGTTCTGAACTACCACATCACACCATTCGGACACGCGCTGGCTCTATTTGTCTCCCACGCTCTCGGACTGACAAGGCCTGAGATCGCGGCAAGACTCGAATCGGCCTATCAGAAGGGCAGCCAGTAGTCGACCAAACCCGCCGCGGCGTGAGACCGCCTCGGAGCGAGGTGAAGTCACGGCTTTCGAGCTTTGCCCCGACGGCATTTAAGGCACGGTCCACGTCCCTCGCTGGACCCACCCGGAGTTCGTGTTGGGTTCGTTCGCTTGCAGATAAACCGTCTTGGCTCCCGCAAACGCCGCTTTGAACACCACTTGGATGGTCAACGCCATGGAGTTCCCCGAAGTGGTCCGCACCGTGAAGCCCACCGCGCACTGGCTGTTTTGCAAATTGGCGGATGAGCCCTGGGGTTTGGTGCTCAGAGTGGTGCCTGCGTCGTTGTAGAGCCCAATGGTGGCGGGGCTGCGCGTGTAGAGCAAGTAACAACCGTTCGCCAGATTCGTCGGCGCTCCGGGCGTGAAGAGCATCGACATGCCGATGATATTTTGCTCGGAAACCGAATCCGATACCGTGAAGGTGAAATTGGTGTTAGACCCGCTGCCGGATGCGGGGCTGACGGAATCGGCCGTGGGCGCGCCTCCGGTGACGGTCCAGGAACCCACCGCCACCCAACCGGAGTTCGCGCCCGCTTCGGCGGCGTAGAGATAGACGTTCTTGGCTCCAAAATAGGCCGCGTTGAAAACCAGGTCGAGCGTGACGATCATCGACGTCGCCGTGTACACCACGGTCGTATTCGCGCCGCGCAGGCTGCATTGGGCATTGGTAATGACGGTGTTCGCGCCCGGCGTCAGCGATGCGGACCCGTTGGCTGGAATATCGTAGGTGAGCGACACCCGGTTCGTGATGCGGTCATACAGCAGATTGCAGGCATTCGCGTTATCCAGCGTAGGCGCGAAGAGCACCACCAGTTGGGTCAGATAGGTCGACCCGCTGGCGTCTGAAGTCGTAAAGCTGAAGCGTTGTCCGGGGCCGCTGCCCGAGCCCGGCACCACGGAATTCGCCACCGGCGTCCCTCCTGCGAGCACCGTGAAGCTGCCCCGTAGCACCCAACCCGTGTTGGACGCGCTTTCCGACGCGTACATGTAGATGTTCTGGACTCCGTTGAAGGCCGGTTTGAATGCGATGGTGGCGGTGAAGGTTAGAGTCAATCCGGAAAGCGAGGAGGATGTTGCGCCCACCACGCACTGGCTGTTCTGCAACGTGGCACTGGAGCCCAGTGCTTTGCTGCTGGAACTGAGCGCGTTGTCCGAGCGTAAGGACACCGTGCCCGCCACACGGTCGTAGACGACGTAGCAGGCGTCGGACGAAGACGATCCGGGCGTAATCAAGACCGCCACGGCCAGCAGGTTGGAGGCGCTTTGCGTGTCGGAATACACGAAGTTGAAGGTCTGCGTAGCACCGCTTCCGGCGCTGGGTGAAACGGAATCGGCCGAGGGCAAGGGTGGCGGAGACGGAATGGTCCATGTGCCCAGAGCGACCCAGCCCGTACTTGCGCCGGCATCGGTCGCGGCCAGATACACCGACTTGCTCCCGGTGAACGCGGAATCGAAAGAAAGCGCCACGGTCATGGTCAACGTGGAGCCGGAAAGATTCACCGAGCTGCCAGCGCCGGAGAGCGTACACTGGCCGTTTTGTTGGCTTCCAGAGCCAGGCGTCAGGCTGAGGGCGCCGGAAGAGGCCACGTCGTTGTACAGCGCGAACTGATTTGTGGATGGCGTGTACGTCACGTAACAGGCGTAGTCCACGGCGGCGCTGGTGTTCACTAATAGCGACACCGTGGTTAGCGCGGCCGCACCGCCGGTGTCAGAATACTGGGCGGTGAAGCTGGCGGGGTTGCCGTTGCCCGATGCGGGCGCTACGGAGACCGTGGACGGCGTCTGGGAAGGAGGAGGCGTGACGCCCAAACGCGCCGTCCAGCCGATGCTGCCTCCGTTGTTGGAAGACTGCACCGGACCTTGTAACGGCAAATCCAGGGAGCTGGTCTGGCCGCCCACGAACATGTTACCGTCGGCATCGATGACGATAGTGTTGGCGGTATCCGAGCCGCTGCCGCCGAAATATGTCGAAAACAGGAGCCCGTTTCCCGTGGAGTTGAGTTTGGTGGTGAAAGCGTCGTACATGCCTCCGAAGGCGCTTTGCGCGGGGTTGGCCTGCGCAAAATCGCCCGAGGAAGTGTACCCGGCGACATACGCATTGCCGCTGGAATCCACCGCGATGCCCGTGGCCCAATCGAAGGCCGTGCCGCCCAGGAACGTGCCGTAGACCCATGCCGAACCCGAGGAGTTCACTTTGACAACGAACGCATCCTGCGTGCTGTTGTATAGCGTTTGATACGCTCCGGCCGTGACCGGGAAATTCGAAGAATTGGTCACGCCGGCGGCGTAGGCGTTGCCGCTCGAATCCACCGCAACCGCGTTGGCTTGCTCGGCGGTGAACGCGCCGTTGCCGCCCACGTAAGTGCTGTAGGAAATCGAAGACCCCGCGGCGCTCAACCGCGTGAGGAACGCGTCCTGATTGCCGCCGCTGGTGTTTTGCACGGGCGTAACCACGGGGAAATTCGTCGAATACGTTCCGCCCGCCACGTACGCGCGCCCGCTGGAATCCACGGCGATGCCGCCAGCGTGTTCATTCGCCGACCCGCCCAAATAGGTGCTGTAGGAAATGGCTCCCGCCGGGGTGAGCTTCGTAACGAACGCATCGAAGCCTCCCGCGTTCGTGGATTGCGCCGCGCCTTGCACCGGGAAATTCACGGACTGCGTATCGCCGGCGACGTACATATTACCGGAGGCATCGAGGGCAATCGCCGTTCCAACTTCGTACGCGGTTCCTCCCATGTATGTGCTGTACAACAGCGTGTTGCCCACCGCGTTCAGCTTCAACACAAACGCGGTCTTTGGACCGCCGCGCGTGGAACGGATGGGGGATGCCAGCGGGAAATTCAAAGATGCAGTCGATCCGGTTACGTGCGCCTGGCCTGTGGCATCGACGGCGATCGCCGCTCCCTTGTCCTCGCCCGAGCCACCGATGTAGGTGGCGTAGAGGAGCGCTGTTCCCGTGGGATTGAATTTCGCGACGAACGCATCCACGCCGCCCTGATTGGCGGCTTGCACGGCCCCGATGATCGGAAAATTCAGCGCTTCCGTCCAGCCCGTGACGTAGAGATTGCCGCCGGAATCCACCGCCGCACCCGTCACCGCGCCCAGGCCCGTGCCGCCAAGATACGTGGAATACGAAATGACCGGGTCGATAATCAGCGGCCGCGATTCATCATATTCGCCGATGTCGAAACCTACGGTGTGAGGCCCCAGCAGGCGGTAGCGCCCAGCGATCTTTACGCGGCCGCTGGGCCCGTCCTGATAAACTTCCGGCGCGGCTTCCTTCAAATCGCCCACCCGCAGGTCGCCGGCGTTGTCGATGCTTGCGCTGCCCGAATACTCCATGCGGATATCATCCGGACTCGCGCCCGGCCGGACCAGAAACTCGGACTTGATCCACTCTCCGGCGCCGGTGTAGGTCAGGTCGATTCCTGGATAGAGATCGCTGTAGAGGACCCCCTCAAAGGACGGAATGTCCGTACGCCACTGTCGCGAATCGCGGCCCAATAGGAAATTCACACGCGCACGCATCGCATGCAGCCCTTGAATTCGCGTGTTCCGATTCGCGCCCAGCCAGCGGACGCGGGTGAGTTGTCCATTCGCTTGCAACACAACTCCTTCCGAAGAAAATACCGCGTGCCACTGCGCTCCCCGCGCCACGTATTGAATGGCCGGGTTCGCGGAGCCGGGCACATTGGCGAAAAACAAAGGTGGCAATGTGCCACCCGCGTGAAGATTGGACTGTGCCATTGCCCCGGAAGAGACGATCAGCAGCAGCGTGGTGTGAAATCCCATCACGCCACCATCGGCACGATGAGAGCAACTAGGGTTACGGATTAATCAGACGCCGGCGTAGTCCGGACCAGCTCATTACGCTGAGCCACTCCGCGAAGTAACGCATCCTCGCACCGTGATTCAACGACAATCCCATCGGCAGACTGCGCAGGTACCTGGCGACAGACGGCTGCAGCGGCTCGAAGAATTGATCCCGCTTGTCAGCCAAATAGCACGCGTAGCCGTAAATCCAGTGGAATGGCACATATCCGTAATGGAGCCTGAGCACCTGAAACGTCTCCCGGAATACTCCATCGCGCTGTCCCAAGGATTTGTTCGACTGGTGCATGCGGGAATAAGCCATGGGCGTGGAGATGCGCTTGAGCGTGTGCTTCCGGGTCAAGCGCATCCACAATTCATAGTCGAACGTCAGATCGAAGTCCGGATTCAAGCGGCCCGAGTCCAGGAACGCTTCGCTGCGCATCACGCTTGCGGGCTGGCAGATGAAGCACTCGCGTTCCAATAGCCGCGCATCGAAGTCCCGGGTAGGATACACATCCAGCCGCGCGCCCCGTTCATCGATCCACCGCCCTTCGCCGTAGACACCGCCGGCATCCGGCGCGTTCTGCAAAGCTTCAACGGCCGCGCGGATCGCACCTGGCAGCAGCAGGTCATCGGCGTTGAGCCAGGTGAAGAATTCGCCATGAGAGCGATCGAAGCCGCGGTTAATGGCGTCGGCGGCGCCGCGGTCCCGCCCGGTGAGGACAGTTACGTTCGGGTAGCGCGCCAAAATTTCCAGCGTCCCGTCGGTGGAACCGCCATCCACTACGATGTGCTCCAGGTTGGGATAATCTTGAGCCGCGACGCTTTGCAGAGTTTCTTCGATGAATCTGGCAAAGTTCAGGCAGGGGGTGACGATCGAAACCAGAGGAGAAACCAGAGGTAATTGATCGGCGCTGGACGAGTTAAGCTCCCACATAGCGTGCGTAGATGCTACGCGCAACCCCCACGTCGGTGGTTCCCTTGATGATGGCACGGCCGTCGGGGAATACCGTCAGTTCATATGGATCAAGCGCCACGCGCAGCGCGAACTCATTGCAGCGCACGGGAGCAAGTGAGCCCAGGCGCCGGGCCAGATCCGCCAGATCCACCGGTCTGGAGCGCTCATGAATCTGCACGGCGTTGCGTCCGCATAAGCTTACCGGCGCGCGGCGCGAGCCATCCAGATACTCAAAGCGCCGCAGCCCGCAGCAGGGGCACTCCGGATCGCGCGGAGTTGCGTCGATCTGGCGGATGCTCCCCTGCCATACGTCCATGGTGGTGATGCGCGCGTCGACTGCTTGCGGGCCGCCCACCAGCAGCTTCAGCGCATCGGCCACCTGCAGCGCGGCGATGGCCGCGGTGACCGATGCCAGCACTCCTTCGGTTTCGCAGGTGGGTTGCGCGCCGCGCGGCGGCTCCGGATACACGCATCGAAAACACGCGGTCCGCCCGGGCACGATCGCCATCTTAATGCCGTAGCTTCCCACGGCCGCTCCGTAGATCCACGGAACACCGGAGGAAACGGCGGCGTCGTTGATCAGAAAACGTGTCTCGAAGTTGTCGGTGCCGTCGAGTATCAAGTCGATGTGCTCGAACAAGTCCTCCACGTTGGCGGGCGTCAGGTCGGCGACAATGGGGTCTAACTCCACTTGGGAATTGACGCGCGCCAGGCGGCGGGCGGCGGCGATGGCCTTCGGGACCCCCTCGGCCGCGTCGGATTCTTCGAACAAAAACTGGCGTTGGAGGTTGGAAACTTCGACGAAATCCCGGTCGATGATGCGCAGGCGGCCCACCCCCGCGCGGGTCATCGCTTCGGCCTGCACGGTGCCCAGCGCCCCGCAACCGACGATGGCAACTTTCGCCGCGCTGATCTTGCTCTGGCCTTCTTCGCCCACGGGAGCGAAGCGGATCTGGCGGGAGTAACGGGATTCGGCGGCGCGCATCTCTAAGAAGTAGGCATTGGAACGGCCCAAACTTGATGGTAACCCGATGCTGCCATGCGCCGGCGGCGTCGGAGTGCGGCGCCGCGGGAAAACGGCGTGACGAGATAGAAGGAAAGCGCGAGGCGGCGGTTGCGCGGCAGTAAGTTATCATTGTGTGCAGTGCGATCGCCGGTGTTGTTGCTTGTCACGCTACTCCTCGCCAGCGCCGCGGTTGGCCAGGTTTCCGCGCCGGGTGGCTCCGCGAGTCTCGAAGGCCGCACCATCGCGCGCATCGAATTCGACCCCCCCGGCCAACCTCTGCCGCGCGAAGAACTCGAGCGGTTTCTGCCGCTACGCCTGGGCAGTGCCCTGAAAATGGACGATGTGCGCGCCGCGCTACGCCAGCTCTACAGCACCGGGCACTTCGCCGACGTATCCATCGCCGCCGAACCCGCCGGCGACGCCATCACTCTGCGAATCACAACCGAGCGGAATTACTTCATTGAGAGCGTGACGCTGGACGGCGCCGCCGAACCACCTAACCGCAACCAATTGATCACAGCCGCCAAGCTGGAGCTCGGCACTCTGTTCGATCCACCGTCGGTCGCGCAAGCCATCCGGAACATGCAGGAGCGTTTGCGCGCCAACGGCCTGTTTCAGGCGAGCATTCAGCCGCGGGTAGGCCGCGACACGCTGGCCGGGGCGGTGGATCTGCACTTTGACGTAATCCCGGGCAAGCGGGCGCGCTTCAACGGCACGCAGGTACGCGGGGACTCCGGCCGTTCCGTGCAAAGTATCGTTGCCGCCACGCGGTGGCGGCGCGGGATCGGATTTGTCCCCTTCCCGGGATGGCGCGAAATGAATGAAAATCGCGTGCAAACGGGCGTGGAGCGCGTGCGGCAGGTGTTTCTGCGCGAAAACCGTCTGCAGGCACAGGTCACCTTGGACGACCTAAACTACGACCAAAAAACGAATACCGTGACCCCGGCGCTTGCCATCGACGTGGGACCCGTGATCGAAGTACGCACCATTGGCGCCAAGGTTTCCCGGGGCCGCTTGCGGCAATTGATCCCCATTTACGAAGAACGGACCGTGGACCGCAGCCTTCTGCTGGAGGGGAACCGCAATCTGATCGACTATTTTCAAGCGCAGGGATACTTCGACGCGGCGTCTGATTTCGTCGAAGCGCCGGAGAGCAATGGCGTGCAGATCATTGAGTACACCATCACACGCAATGCCCGCCACAAACTGGTGAACATTGAGATCGTCGGGAACCGGTTTTTCGATGAGGCGACCGTGCGGGAACGGCTGTCCATTCGCGAGGCAGCCGCGCTGCGATTCCGTTATGGCCGCTATTCCCAGAAGTTGCGCGACCAGGACCGCGACGCCATTCGCGATCTGTACCGCGCCAACGGATTCCGCGACGTGGTGGTCACCGCGACCACAATCGACGATTTCGGGGGCCGCCGCGATGAGCTCGGCGTCCGTTTTGAAGTGCAAGAAGGCGAGCCGTGGACAGTGGAAGCGCTGGAGCTGGAAGGCGCTGTCGAGGAAGATGCCCGCTATCTGCGGAGCGTGGTGCAATCGGCCGAAGGCCAGGCCTTCAGCGAAACCAACGTCGCCGCCGACCGCGACGCAATCTTGGCGTTCTTCTTGAACAATGGATATCCGGATGCAACTTTTGACTGGAGCCAGACGGCGGGTGGGGAGGCGCGCCGCGTGCGGCTCCATTATGCTGTCCGGCCGGGCCAGCGCCGGTACGTCCGCGGCGTGCTGGTGCGTGGATTGGACGCGACGCGTTCTTCGCTGGTAGCCAGCCGGATCTCGTTGCGCCCGAACGATGCGGTTTCGCAGAGCCAGATTTCCGAAAACCAACAGAAGCTCTATGACTTGGGCATTTTCGCCAAAGTGCAGACCGCCTTGCAGAATCCGGACGGCGCCGAAGAGCGAAAGATTGTGTTGTTTCACCTGGACGAAGCCGCCAAATATTCTTTCACCGCCGGTATCGGAGCGGAACTGGCGCGCATCGGCGGCGGCGTCACCACGTTCGATTCACCGGCCGGGCAAACCGGTTTCAGTCCGCGCGTGTCGCTGGGCCTCAGCCGCTTGAACGTGCTGGGGCTCGCTCACACGGCTAGCCTGCAAGGATTGGCTTCCACCTTGCAGCAAAGGGTGCTCAGCACCTACGTGATTCCTCAGTTCAGCGGTAACGAAAATTTGGCACTGACAATATCCGCATCTTTCGATACTTCCCGCGATGTGCGCAC